>JBCCHV010000009.1 GCA_039028635.1 Acidobacteriota bacterium | reverse complement strand
CTCACTCGGCCGGCAACACCCTCTCCAGGGTGGATTGCCAGGCCCTGTCCCAAAACTAAACCAGCCGGGCCAGCAAGCCCTTTTCACGTCGCGATCGTCGGCTCCTCCCTCAGTGCTCTTGACAAAATAATAGATAAAATTAAAATAAAAAATATAGATAACTGGAATATGCAGAATTGTTGACTGGGAGGGTCGCGATCCACCGAAGGCGGAAACCGCCACGACCATCGACCCCCAAGGGTCGCCCACTTGTACCGGGGAGGCATCCGTGACGAGAAGGAACAGCATTCCACGATTGATCTTGCTGCTAGCAATACTCAGCCTGGTGGCATCACCCCTGATCAGCCAGGTGAACGAGGACTACATCTACGAGATCAGATCAGTTGATGAGCCGGGCAAATGCCTCGACATCGAGTCGGCAAGTACCAGTAACGGGGTCAACGCGCAGATTCATCCCTGCAACGATGGGCTCAACCAGCGCTGGAAGTTCGTGGCTGCGGGGTCCGGCTTCTACAAGATGATCGCCCGGCACAGCGGGAAATGCCTGGATGTCAAAAGCGCCTCCCTGAGCGATGGCCGCAATGTCCAGCAGTACGGCTGCCATGGAGGACTGAACCAGCTCTGGGACCCCATTCCGGCCGGGTCCAACGTCAAGTTCCTCGTCAAGCATAGCTACAAGTGTCTGCGCGCGAGACCGGCAGGCTTCTTGGGTCAGCGAGACATCCTGGAACAACGAACCTGCACCTCCGACAGCCGGCAGGAATGGACTCTAGTCGTCAAGGCAATTTGCAAGAACCAGGTTTGCGAGAGCAGCCAAGGCGAGACCATTGCCTGCTGTCGCGAAGACTGCGACCCCTTCTGCAACTACAACGGCTCATGTGGGATCGGTGAGAACTGCAGCAATTGTTCTGCGGACTGCGGCCTTTGCCCGAATCCAATCTGCGATCCCACCTGCAACGGCCGCCGGTGCAACAGCGACTTCGACTGCGGGAATTCGTTCTGCCCTCAGGGATTCTGTGACATCACCGGAACCTGCGTCTGCATTTCGGCGTCCATATAGAGCCAAACCCCAAGCGCCCGTCCCTATGGACGGGCGCTCCTACTAACAGCTCCGAGGCTTGACCTTCCCCTTGGTGCGCGAGAAGGAGCCGAAGGAGCCGGCCGGCGCGCTGTTGCTCGCGCGCCCTCCGCTCAGAAGCGCAAGCGGGCGGAGAGGCTGATGTTGCGACCCGGCAACGGCGCTTCGTTCTTGAGGAACGAGGTGTGGCTCCTGGCTTCCTCGTCGGTGAGGTTCTTACCACGCAGGAGCAGGTCCACCACCTGGTTGCCCAGCACCAAGCGATAGCCCAGGCTGGCGTTGAGCAGGGTGTAGCCGTCGGTCGCCGACTCGTTCGGTGCCACGTCCGTCTGGTCGTCGACCCAAACCAGCTCGGTCGAGGCATTCCAGCGGCTGCCGTGATAGTGAGCCGCAGTCCCGAGGCGCACCGGCGGCACCCGCGGCACGTTTTCACCGTTCTCGAGCTCGGCATCGACCAGATCGCCCATCACGCTGAGATGGACATGATGATCCTCTTTCTCGAAGATCTCGACTCGCCCCTGGAGCTCGATGCCCGAGAAGGTGGCGTCTTCCTGGGCATAGAGAACCAATGGAGCGCCTTCCCTCTCCACGCCGGTGAAGGATTGAAAGATGTAGTCCGAAAAACGCTGCCGAAAGAAGCTCACCTCTCCGCTGACCGATTCGCCGGCGAAGCGCAGTGCCAGGTCCAGACCCAGCCCGACCTCTTCTTCGAGAGTGGGATCGCCGATCTCGAAGGTTCGGGTGGCGACGTGTAGCCCATCCGCGAAGAGCTCTTCGGCCGCCGGCAGGCGAACCGAGCGAGCGCCGGAGACGGCCAGCTGGAAGGTGTCGTTGGCCTGCCAAACCATCCCGAGGGAGGCGCTCAGGCCGTCGTGGGTGCGGCGAGCCTGGGCCACCGGCTCCGACTCTTGGGTTTCGAAACGGGCTCCGAGCTGCCAGGTGACCGACTGAGTCGCCAATTCTTGCAGCGTGAACAGGCCCCAGCTCTGGGTCGTCGTCGCCGGAATGAAAGCTTCCTCTCCGACCGCCTCGAAGTCGCCATCGAGAAACTGCAGGCCGACGGATCCGCTGTGGCGGCCGCGCTGGCTCTGGATCAGCTCGAGGCGGGTCTCGACGAAGTCTCGGAAGAAGAAGGTTCCCACCTCCTCGCCTTCGACCTCGAAGTGCTCGTAGTCACTGGCTCCGAAGCGCACCTTGAGGGCTTCGAAGGCCGCCAGCGCCAGGTTGACCTGGCCGCGCAGATCGATTCGCCTTTGCTCCATGTCGAGGCGCACCTCTTCCTCGCCGTGCTCTTCTTCCTCGTGCTCTTCGTGCTCCCCTTCCTCTTCGCCATGCTCTTCTCCATGGCCATGCCCCCCCGGAATGCCGTAATCCGTGTCGAAACCGCTCACGGAGACGCCCAGGAAGCCCTGATCGCCAAAGAAGTAGGTGGCCCCGGCGCGCACGCTGCGGGTCTCGATGTCGCTATTGGGGACGGTACCGAAGGGATTCTCTTCCTCCTCCTCGTGGGCGTCATGATCGTCCTCATCGTGCTCCTCTTCCTCGAGGCGGGCGAAACCGGGGATGTCGTAGTCATCGGACTCGCGCCCGGTCGCCGCCAGGTTCCAGGACCACTGGCCGCCGCCGCCGCCCAAAGCCACGGTTCCCTGGCGCTCGTCGGCGGCGCTCCCGGTGCGTAGCTCGAAGCTGCCGTTGATGCCACCGCTACCGAGCAGCGTCGGGACGCGCTCGTCGATCACGTTGACCACACCGCCGATGGCGTTCGAGCCGTAGAGCAGGGTTCCCGGCCCGCGCAGGACCTCGATACGGTCCGCCTGGGCCGGCTCCGAGGTCACCGCGTGATCGGCGCTGACGGCCGCCACGTCGCCGGTATCGATTCCCCCTTCGAGAATTCGGATCCGGCTGCCGGTGAATCCACGGATCACCGGCTGGCTGGCGCCGGGACCGAAGTAGGTCGAGTGGATTCCGGGCTCGAGAGCCAGGGTCTCCCCCAGGCTCGACTCCCGTCGCAGCTCGAGGTAGTTGCCGCTCAGGCTGATGGTCGGCGCCGCCAGCTCGAGGGAGCTGCGGGCATCGGCCGAAGCCGACACGACGATCTCCTCCGAGTGGCTACCGACGGAGATCTCCACCATCACCGAGGAGGTTTCGCCGGCTCGCACCGAGACGCGCTCGATTCCAACGCCGCGACTCGGCACCCGCACCTCCAAGAGGTAGGAGCCGGGCTTCAGATCTTCGAAAAGAAAGCTTCCGTCCTCGCCGACGTCGACGATTCGGCCGAGGTCGGGAATGCGGGCGGTCGCCAGGACGAAGCTGCGCCCGGTCGACTTTTCGACCTGGCCGGCCAGCGAGCCCACCTCTTGAGCCCCCACCGCCGAAGGCAGCAAGAGCAGCGCAAACGAAGCAACAAACAAAGCGACGAGAACAACCGCCGAAAACCGACGAGAGCCGGTGGCTCGACGCCCTCGGCAACCACGAACACAATGTGAATTCATCACGAGTTCCTTCCTCGAGCCCCCGCTAGGAGGCTGCCGAAAATCCCCTTCCGCAGCCTCCTACGAGCCCGTACGGGCTCGCCGGCGAAGCCGCCATTGGGGGTGAAAGGCGAAAAATCGCACTTTTTCGCCTTAAGGGGGGCTGGAACAGACCCCCTGGAGATGACCTAGGAGGCGCGAAAAAAGACGCGGAGAGGCTTTTTTCAGCAGCCTCCTAGACCTCAAACCAAAAATCCAACGAGCAAAGATCCATTGCACCGGCAAGGCAGCGGCCAGTGCTTGAAATGACTCTGTGGGGGACGCCCCGTCGCGGCGGCGTGAAGGACTCAGTGGGCGGGAGGACCGCGGCTCGTGCGAACCGCCGCCAGCAGCAGGAACGGCGCTGTGGTTTGTCCACTTCCGGTCGCGGACGCAATCGGTGGCCGGATATGACTGCTATCGGACCGCAGCAGCGAAAGGCGCTGGCTTCCGGGATAGCAGCCCGGGCAATCGATCTCCAGATCCTGAGAAGCAACCTCAAGGCGCAGCCCCGAACGGGCAGAGAGGGCGCAATCCTCAGCCTCCGCCGCTCGGGCGCAGAAACGCTCCGGAGAAGGTAGCTGGCACCAAAAGTGGTGCCCCACGGCAGCCATCGAGAATGCCCCAATCAGGAGCAAGCGAGCGCCGAGGGCGCCAAGTCGGGAGAGTTTCATGGTTTGAAGTCGATGCGCGGTGAAGGGCCTGTCATCGGGCCCCTTGATCTCTAATGATAACTGAGTATCATTAACTCGATGTCGTTGTCCAGCCTTATCCGTCGCCGACCCGCACCGAATCGCCGCCCAGGCGACGGAGAACGGGCACGCTGCGCCCTGCTGCTCGTCTTGGTCATGAGTGCTGGCCTCCTCGGTGTCGGACACCACCATGCCGATGAGGAGGCCCACGAGGAGCACCGCTGCGACGTCTGCCCCGCATCGATCAGCGCCACCGAGCCGTCCGAGCCGTTGATTGCGTCCCCCTTCGCGGCAACCCTTGGTCTGATCGGCGGAGAAGCGATCGAGGAGCCGCCGGGGCGCTCCCCACGCCGCTCGCCGCCCCTGCGCGGCCCACCGGCAGACTAGCGCGATCCGCGCTCGGCCCCGACCGCCCGCTGCGGCGGCGGCCCGCCAGCGTCCCGAACCCGAGCTCGAGACACGAAGCCTCCTGCCGATCTCGGCAGGCAGAGGCTATCTAGCCCTTCACCAGAGTCACTGCACTGCACCACCGAATCGCCGGGCACCCACTGGCGCCCGTCTCGAAATCACCGTGTGTGAGGAGAAACAAGCAATGCTCGAAGCCATCGAGCTGTCGAAGAACTACCAAGGCCACGCCGCGCTCGTCGGCCTCGATCTGAACGTCGAACCGGGCCAGGTCTTCTGCCTGCTCGGAGCCAACGGCGCCGGCAAGACGACCACGATTCACCTTTTCCTCGGCTTTCTCGAACCGAGCGCCGGGAAGGCCCTGGTCGGCGGTGTCGAAGTCGCCCAATCCCCGATCAAAGCACGCCGTAAGCTGGCCTACATCCCAGAGCAAGTCCAGCTCTACGATTCCCTCAGCGGCCTCGAGAACCTCGCCTTTCTCACCGCCTTGACCGGACGCCAGGAGCGCGACGAGACCACCTTGCTCGGTTTCCTCGAACGCGCCGGTCTCGAGGCCGAGGCGGCTCCGCGGCGCCTGTCGACCTACTCGAAGGGCATGCGCCAGAAAGTCGCCATCGCCGTCGCCCTGGCCACGGGAGCCGAGGCCCTACTGCTCGACGAGCCGACCTCCGGCCTCGATCCCCAGGCCAGCGCCGAGCTTTCGGCACTGCTGCAGCAACTCGCCGGCGACGGCGTCGCGGTGCTGATGGCGACCCACGACCTGTTCCGGGCCAAAGAGGTCGGGCATCGCCTCGGCATCATGAAACGCGGTCGCCTGCTCGAAGTACTCGACGCCAGCACCGTCGATCACGCCCAGCTCGAGCAGATCTACCTCGAGCACATGCACGAGTGAAGAGGCGGCGATGACACCTTCCACGCCCTCGCGGTTCCAGTTGATCCGCACCCTCGCCGTCAAGGAGCTGCGCGAGAGTTTTCGCGATGGCCGCTTCCGAGTGCTCGCCGCCAGCGTCCTCCTCCTGCTCGTCGCCGGCCTCGCCAGCGGCTGGCTGACCGTGCGCGAGGATCGCCAAGCCATCGCCAGCGCGCGCGCCGCCGACTACCAAACCTGGCTCGGTCAGGGCGCCCGCAACCCCCATTCAGCAGCCCATTTCGGCCGCTACGCCTTCAAGCCTCGGCCGTTGCTCTCGGCCCTCGACCGCGGCGTCGATGGCTACCTCGGCTCGGCCGTCTGGCTCGAGGCCCACTGGCAGGATCCCTTCGCCCTGCGGCCGGCCGAGGACCGCACGGCGCTGCAGCGCTTTGGCGAGCTGAGCGCCGCCTTCACCCTCCAGGCGCTGGCGCCGCTCTTGGTGATCTTCGTCGGCTTCGCCACCTTTGCCGGCGAACGCGATCGCGGCACCCTCCGCCAGCTCGTCAGCCTGGGAGTCGAGAATCGCACCCTGATGCTCGGCAAGGCCCTCGGCCTCGGCGCGGCCCTGGCGCTGGTGCTGGTGCCGGCCCTCGCCCTGGGCATCGTTGCCGCCCTCGGCAGCGGAGCCAGCGCTTCGGGAATTGCCGGAGCCGCTCTGCTGGCCGGCGTCTACGGCCTCTACTTCGCCCTCCTGCTGGCATTGGTGCTGGCGGTCTCCGCCTGGGCTCGCAACGGGCGCACGGCGCTGGTGGTGCTCCTCGGTTTCTGGATGCTCACCACCCTGGTGATTCCTCGCTTGGTGGCCGACGGCGCCGAGCGCACCCATCCGATCCCAACGCCCCGCGCCTTCTTCGCGGCCATCGCCGAAGACAGCGAGCGCGGCGTCGACGGCGCCGGCACCGCCGCGGAGCGGCGCAGCGCCCTCGAACAGCGAGTGCTGGAGGAATACGACGTCGAAAGCCTCGATGAATTACCGGTGACCTTCGCCGGCATCTCGCTGCAGGCCAGCGAGGAGCACTCCAACCGGGTCTACGACAAGCACTACGGAGACCTGTGGCAGCGCTACAGCGGCCAGGAGCGGATCCACAACTGGGGCGCTGCCTTGTCGCCAATGCTCGCCGTGAGGGCCCTCTCGATGGCCATCGCCGGCACCGACGTCAGCCGCCATCGCGACTTCGCCCAGGCCGCCGAAAGCCACCGGCGTATCCTGGTCAAGTTCCTCAACGACGACCTGACCCACAACGCCGGTGAAGCCGCCTTCGGCTACCTCGCGGATGTCGAGCTCTGGCGCGCCGCTCCGACTTTCACCTACCAGCCACCGGGCCTCGCCGGGGTCCTCCGGCAACAGATCCCGGCCTTCGCCTGGCTCGGCCTCTGGCTGGCGGCGGCCACCATTCTCGCCGCCCGCGCCGGCCGCCGGCTGCAGGTCCTTCCCGGAGGCCGAGCATGAGCAAAATCTGGACGATCGTACGCAACGAATGGACCCTGATGCGCCGCTCCGCGGCGACCTGGTGGGCCGGCGGGCTTTTTCTCGCGGCCGTGGCCTACGCCATCGTCGGTGGCCTCGCTTGGCAGGCAACCCGAGCCGCCGAAACCGCCAGCACCGAGCTCCAGGCCCGGTCTGGCTTGGCGGAGCAGCGTGCAGCAGCCGCCGAGACTCCCGGCCGCGTCGGCGGCGCCAGCACCTACGCCGCCCTTCCTCCGGGCCCGCTAGCGGCGTTCTCGGTAGGTCTCACGGATCTGCTTCCGGAGCGCGCCGAGATCTCGATCTGGCGGCGTCCGGACACCCTCTTCGGTCGCTATCAGCTCGAGAGCCCACTCAGCCTGCTGGTCGGCCGCTTCGATCTCGGTTTCGTGGTCCTCTACCTGCTGCCGCTGTTCGTGCTGGTGCTGTCCTACGACATGCTGGCGCGCGAGCGCGAAGGCGGCCGCCTGGCGTTGATCTTGACCCAGCCGATCAGCCTGAGTCGTCTGCTCGCGGCCAAAGTGGTGGCGCGCCTCATCCCGCTGACCCTGCTGCTGACCGCCCTCGTCGCCCTCACCGCGCTGCTCGCTGGAACTCCGTCGACGGCCTGGCTGCGGCTCGCCGGCTGGGGGGTCATCGCCTGGCTCTACAGCGTTTTCTGGCTCGCCGTCTGTGCCCTGGTGGCGGCCGTCGCGCGCCGTCCGGAGACCTGCGCCACGCTGTTGGCGGCGCTCTGGCTGGTGGTCGTGCTGGTGATGCCCGGCCTCCTCGACGTGGTGGCTCGAGCGACCCATCCAGTGCCTTCCCGCTTGGAGTACGTCACCGCCATGCGGCAGGCATCGAGCGCCGCCTCGCGGGAGAGTGCCGAGTTGCTGTCGCGCTACTACCACGAGCATCCCGAGCTGGCCGCCAACGGCGAGCAAGGCGGCTTCATGCCGGCGTACTACGCCGCCGAGCGCGACGTCGAGCGCCGCCTCGCGCCGCTCATCGACGACTTCGAGCAGCGCCTCGGGCAGCAGCAAGGGCTGGTCGAGCGCTGGGGCTACGCCTCGCCGGCGGTGCTGGCTCAAGAAGCCCTCATCGAAACCGCCGGTGCGAGCCTGTGGCGCCACCGCGCCTACGCCTCCCAGGCACGCACTTTCCTCGCCGAATGGCATGCCGAGCTGGCACCGCGAATCTTCCTCGGGCAATCCCTCGAGGCCGCCGACTACGACCGTTTGCCGCAGTTCACCTTCGCCGAGCCCGCGGTGTCGCGCCGGCGCTTCGCCGGTTCCGTACTCGGCCTGGCGCTGCCCTCGCTGCTGGCCTTCGTCCTCGCCTGGCGGCGCCTCGACCGCATGGCGGTGGCCGAGTGACGACCATCGCTGGAGCACCCTTTGACCCACGATTCCCCACTTTGACGATCGAATCTGCGACGAAAGGAACCGACCATGCCTGCCTCCCGTGATCGCCGCCGAAGGATCGCCTCCGCCACCCTCCTCATCGTGCTCGCCGTCGGCGGGCTGCCCTCTGCCCTGGTCGGCCTTCCGGCGTGGGCACAGCCGGCCGAGACCGCAGACCAGTCCCAGCCCAACGACACCGAAACGGTGACCGACGAGATCGTCGTCGTCGCCACCCGCGGTGAGAAACGCACCCTCGAGGTGCCGGCCCACATCACCAGCCTCGACTTCGGTTCGCTCACCGACGCCGGCTTCTACGCCGGCGCCGACGAGCTGCGCGGCCAGCCGGGCATCTTCTTTCGCCGCAGCGAAGGCGACAACGACGCCTTCCTGTTCGTCAACTTCCGGGGCGTGACCGGCAACCACGGCAACGACACTTTTCTCGCCCTGGTCGACGGCATTCCCTTCGTCAGCGGTGACGAAGAGGTGCTGATGTCCGAGATTCCCTATGGCGCCGTCGCCGGAATCGAAATCGTGCGCGGACCGGTTTCCGCCCTCTACGGCCGCGGCGGGATCGCCGGTGCCATCGCCTACAACCTGCATTCTCCCGCCGACACCCAGACAGAGCTGCGCCTCGCCGCCGGCTCCGACGGCTACTGGAATACGACCTTCAACCTCGGCCGGCGGTTCGGCAACCACGGCCTGTTTCTCAACCTCGATGGCCTGGTCGCCGATGGCTGGCGCGAGCACAACGAGAACCAGCGCTATGGGCTCCTCGCCCGCTGGCAGTACGCCGTCAGCGAGCGGACTTCCGTCGACACCTACCTGAATTTCCACGACCGGGATTTCGAGCACGGCAGCGTCCTCCCGACCCTCGCCGACGGCTCCCTGATTCCCGTCGGCGGTGGGCGCGAGGCCTTCCTCGGCTCCCGAGACATCGGCATCGACAGCCGCAGCACGATGGCCGCGGTGCGCCTCTCCTCGGTGCTCGGCCGCGACCAGCTCCTGCAGGCGACGCTCCACCACCGCCGCCGCGACAGCGACAACATCCTCGACTTCTTCGACCTCTTCGGCACCGACCCGGGCCGCGGCGTGCTGGGGGTCAACGGCTTCGACTCCGAGGTCGAGGAGACCACCTCCTTCGCGGAAGCGACCTATGAGCACACCTTCGGCAACAGTCGCACCCTGGTGGGCGCCAGCTACGAGCTCACCGACCTGGTGGAGACCGACCGCTGGACCGGCCAGTTCGGCTTCACCTTCGACTGCGGCTTCGCCTTCTACTTGATCGAGGTCGATCTCGCGACAGGGGCCGTGCTCAATCGCGACCACCCCTGCTTCGTGGAGCGCCAACACAATCTCTCGGGCGATACCGAGAACCAGTTCACCGCCGCCTTCGCGCAGACCGAATTCGATCTCGGCGAGCGCCTGGCGATCACCCTCGGAGCCCGTTGGGACGACTTCGAGCGCCGCACCCTCCTCGAAACCGGCCCGCTGCGCCTGCGTCAGCCGGAGGTCGTCGACTCGGAAGACCACATCAGCCCCAAGCTCGGCGTGGTGTTCGCGATCGGCCCGCAACAGACCGTCTACCTCAATGCCGGCGAAGGCTTCAGCTCAAACTTCGGACCGGTGTGGCAGTGGGATCCCAGTCGCTACATCCGGGAAACGCGCCCGACGACCCTGCGCAACCTGGAGGTCGGTACCAAAGGCTCGGTGCTCGGCGGGCGACTCGACTACGGACTGTCGCTGTTCTCGATCGAGCAGAAGGATCGCCTGGTGTTCGTCTCCAATCCGGAGGCGGCCAACGACTTCACCGTGCCATCGACCATCGCCACCACCGGCCAGCGCTTCACCAGCCAGGGGCTCGAAGCCACCGTCAGCTATCGCTTCCGCGGCAGTCGCATCGAGGGCCGCTACAGCCGCGTCGACGCCGAGTGGGACGAGCTCGTCGTCAGCACCTTTTCGGGCCCCCTCGATCTCTCCGGCAGCCAACCGACGGGGGTTCCGGAACGCATCCTCTACCTGGCCTTCGATCAGCGGTTCGGCGAGCGCCTGGACCTCGGCCTGTCCTGGGAGTCCTACAGCGACTATCCGATCACCCAAGACAACGCCTTCTTCGGTGGCGCCCACGATCTGGTCAACCTGCGGGCCTCCTATCGACCGCCCCTGGCCCGCCTCGACCGCATTCAACTGGCGATCACCAATCTGCTCGACGAGGAGTACGTCTACTTCTTCGGCGGCAGCCGAACGGCGGTCACCAATGCCGTTCCCGGCACCCCGCGACAGGCCCGCCTGACCTTCGCGCTGAGTTTCTGAGCAGACCCGAGCGGGCGTTCGAGACGAGCGCCCGCTCCAACCCGTCGTGCTTGCACAGGTACCGAGGCTGGCAGCAATTCGCCATTCAATCGCTCAGTCGAAAAATTTAATATCTGAATATACAAAAAATTGATACGCTGAGCGCTGCATGAACTTGAGCAGCCCTCTCTAAAAGTGGTTTCGGATCGAACCGTCGACCTCTGGTCGCGAGCCGCCGACGTGCTCGGCCGAGCCCTCGAGCTCCCCGCCGCCGAACGGGAGGCCTACCTCTCGGAGGCTTGCGGCGACGACCAGGCCCTGCGTCGCGAGGTCGAGCGCCTGTTACGGATCGACACCTCGGTGGCCGATGCCTACGACCGGCCGCTGTTCGATTTCCGCGCCGTCCCGGTGGCCCAAGACCCGGACCATATCGCCGGATTCGAGATCACCGCCAAGATCGGCGAGGGCGGCATGTCGACGGTCTTTCGTGGCGCCGCGATCGGTACCGAGGATCCCCGGCCGGTGGCGATCAAGGTGCTGCGCCAAGGGATGGCCACGGACGATCTGGTGCAGCGTTTCCGCCGCGAAGGAGCGATCCTCGCCGCCCTGCGCCACCCACACATCGTTGCCCTGCGCGGCGGCGGCATGCTCGAAGACGGCCGGCCCTACCTGGTGATGCCATTCATCGAGGGCCAACCGGTGGATGTCGCTTGCCGCTCCCTCGACCTCGACCAGCGACTGCGGCTGTTCGTGCGTATCTGCGATGCCGTGCAGTATGCCCACCGCAACCTGGTGGTTCATCGCGACCTCAAGCCATCGAACATTCTGGTCACCGCGAACGGCGAGCCCCAGCTGCTCGACTTCGGCATCTCGAAGCTGCTCGACCCAACGACGGATCGCGCCGTGACCCGCACCCGGGCCGACCTTCGCATGCTGACTCCGGCCTACGCGGCACCGGAGCAGATCGCCGGCGGACCGCTTTCCACCGCCTGCGATGTCTACGCCCTCGGAACCCTGCTCTACGAGCTGATCACCGACCGGCGTCCGTTCGCTGACGAATCCCTCGAGGAGCCTTCGGAAGGCGCCCTGCTGATGGCGAAGTGCGAGCGCGACCCGGTGCGGCCGAGCGACCGAGTCCCGGCCGCGCGGCGGGCCGAACGGCGGCGACTCCGTGGCGACCTCGACGCCATTGTCCTGCAGGCGATGGAACGAGATCCCGAGGATCGCTACCCGTCGGTGCAGCAGCTGGCGGACGACCTGCGCCGGAGCCTCGACCACCGGCCGGTGCGGGCGCGACCTGCCCGCTGGACCTACCGAGCCGGCAAGTTCCTGACCCGCCATCGCCTCGCCATCGCTCTGGCAGCCCTGGTTTGCGTCGTGCTCGGCGCGGTGGCCCTCGAGCGCGAACGCCAGCGCTCGAGGGCGGAGCAAGCGGTGCAGCGATCCGAACGGGTCAAGGGATTTCTCATCACCTTGCTCGAAGAGGCCGAGCCCCACCAGGGCTCCGGCCTCGATGTCCCTCTGCGTCAGGTCTTGGCCGGCAGCTCGCGACGCTTGACGGACCTCGCCGATGAGCCCGCCGTGCAGACCGAGCTAATGCAGCTCCTCGGGTCGATCTATCTGGGCTTGAACGAGCCGGAGCTGGCGTCACCGCTGTTGGAAGAGGGATGGGCAACCCGCCGTGCAGCCTTCGGCGCGAACCACCCGTCGACGGCGGAGAGCCACTGCGCCCTTGGGCGCCGCGATCTGCTCACCGGTGAGCTCGATCACGCCGAACAGCGCCTTCGACAAGCCATCGCAGGTCTTCGGCAGTCCAGCCCAAAGCACCGAACCGAGCTCGCCTACTGCCTCAACGAGCTGGCCAACGTCCACGAGCGCCGGTCCGACCTGGAGGCCGCCAACGAGGCCTACCGAGAAGCCTTCGACCTCGCATCCCGCGAGCTCGGCCCCGATGACAAGCAAACCTTGACCTACGGCATCAACCGGGCCCACCTGTTGACGCAGCGGGACCGGCACGACTCCGCCGAGAGTCTCCTCCTGGAGATGATCGACCAACTCGAAGGCGCCTCGATCGGCACCGTCATGCACGGCTTGGCGCTCTCCAATCTCGCAGTGTTGCGCTTTGAGAACGGCCGCCGGGAGGGCGCCGAGAAGTCCTTCCGCGAGGCTCTCGAGATCTACCGCCGAGTGCTCGGACCCTCCCATCCCAAAACCCTGGTCGCCCTCGCCAACCTGAGCACGGTGCTGCGCGATGCGGGCGACTTCGAAGAGGCCCGGGGACTGCTCGAGGAACGGCTCGAACTCGCCGGGGCCGGTGCGGGAGAGGCTTCCCCCGCCGTTGCCGACGCACTCGAGGATCTCGGCGCCTTCGAGCAGCGGCGAGGACGCCTGGAGGCGGCGCGAGAACACCTGACGAGAAGCCTGGAGCTCTACCGCCAGCATCATGGGGACGATCACCTGTCGGTCGCCCGAACCGCCAACAGCCTCGGCAGCGTGCTGCTGACCTCCAACCTTCCGGCAGAAGCGCTGCTCCTCTTCGAGCAGGCCGCGAAGGTGCGGTCCGAAATCCTCGGCGAGAGCCACCCGAGAAGCGCGATCAGCCTCGGCAATCGCGGCCGGGCCAGGCTATCCGTCGGCAGGAGCCAGGCCGCCGTCGCGGACCTCGAGAAAGCCCTCGCCACCCTCGACTCAGGGCTCGGAGAGGAGCATTGGCTCACCGCCGTGGTCACCTCCTGGCGAGCCCGCTCCCTCCGTCTGACGGGCGACCTCGACCGCGCCCGAGATTCTTTGGCGCCAGCCATCCGGCGGCTCGAGGCATCGCCCTCGTGGTCTCCGGTGGCGGAGCAGATCCGCATCGAGTGGGCGACTCAGCAGCTCGAGATGGGAGATCTCGCGGCCGCCGGAAAGGCCCTCGAGAAAGCCCTCGAACGCCTCGCGACGACCTATGGCGAGAGCCACCCCTGGCCAACCCAGGTCGGCTTGCTTCTCGCCGAGACAAAGGCGACGGCAGCTCCCGAGGAGACTCGCCTCCTTCTCGCCCAGATTCGCCGCCACTGGCCACCCCTGTGGCACTCCACCCACTGGCGACATTCACAGAGAGACGCCATCGAATCCCTGACGACGAAGCCGGGAGCGGCAGCCCCCAAGGGTCTGATCCCAAAGCTCGAAGCGCTGACCTCCAACTCCGACCCGTCGGTAGCCGCCACCGGGCGTCGACTGCTGTCACGGGTCAGCGCTCGCTACGACTCTCCGCGTTCATCGGCGACCCGCCAGATCGCTCGCTAGCCAACGCCGCGCGACTCGCCAATCGCGTTCGACGGTCGGTACCGACACCTCCAGCTCGACGGCGATCTCCGGGATCGTCAAGCCAGCGAAGTAGCGCAGCTCCACCACCCGTCCGCGCCGCGGATCGATCTCCTCGAGGCGGCGCAGGGCAGCGTGCAACGTGAGCACCTTCTCAGGGTCGAGCATCGTCGGTTCCGGCACCGCCCCCAGCAGCTCCGGCGGCAGGCGCACGGCGTCGCCGCCGCGCTTGGCAGACGATCGAGCCCGCAGGTGATCCACCAGCACACCTCGCAACACCCGAGCCGCCAAAGCAAAGAACTGACCGCGCCCCGAAAAGCCGCTAAGCGGTGAGCCCACCAGACGAAGGTAGGCCTCGTTCACCATCGCCGTCGGACTGAGGGTGAAGTCCGCCGGCGCATCGACGAGCTGTCGCCGGGCCAACCCCTTGAGCTCGTCGATCAACCTCGGCATGAGCTGATCGAGGGCGCCTCGGTCGCCTTGTGCCCAGCGTCGAAGCAGGGCCGTGACCTCTCCGTAAGAGCCCGAAGGCTTCGGCGCGGGAGATTCCACAGCCTGGTTTTCCGATGGCGAGAGGTCGGGCGGTTCGTCTTGATGGGTTTCGCTCACGGGTTCCGATCTACCCCATGAAGCCACGTCTTGCAGCGGCATCGAATGGACTCGAGCCGTCCCGGATCGCCGGCATCTCCGGCGGCCTGAACGGCCCAGATGACAAGCTGATCTGTGCCTGAACTCTATCGAAGGATCGCGACCGATCTCCCCCTCCCCTGCTCGCTGGCCGCCAGCGCGCCCCGAGTCACTTCAAGCCAGAAGCATCGAAAAGTCCCCCGAGACGAGGACTCCGATCTGTCCTCGTCATCCTGCAGCAGTCTGACAACCGAGTAGGAGTAAGAGATGAAAAAGTACTGGATTTTCGCAGTCTTCGCTCTTCTTGCAACCGCGAGCGTCCTGGCAGGAACTCGCGAGAAAGGTCGATGCGTCGGCGGGCCTGCGGAGGACCTGACACCGGGCATGTCAGCCCGCTTCGCGTCGGCACAAGAGGTGAAGAGAATGGGCCCGGAGGAGGTCTCCAAACCACGAGACGGCGTTCAAATTTCGACCGCGATCTTCCAAGTAAGGGAAGCCGACGGCAACACTTTCTTCGCAACGACCTCGTGTACAGGAGTCTGCACCGGCCTCTCTTGCCAGCTGAGAGGCTGCAAGGTAGACGGTGCCGGAGACTGCACTGGTTACAGCTGCACTGGCAGTGATTGTGTCTCAGGATCTTGTACCTCGGTTTCTTCGCCCTCACTCGAATAAGAGGAAGCAACTGCGCAAAGTCGTGGCCCATCCAAGAACTCTGGAGAGCAAGATGACCAAACACACCTACGCAATTGCATTGACCTGCGCTCTGCTGACAACGATGAGCGTCTCGGCGGACTCGGATTCTCAGAAGAACCGTCGATGCGCGAGCGGACCGGCGCAGGACTTGACCCCTGAAGTCTCCGCTCGGATCGCGTCCGCGGATGAGGTAAAGCAAGTGACGCCGATCGAGGTCTACTATCCTCGGGACGGCGTCAAGATCTCGACGGCGGTCTTCAAAGCCCGGGACGCAAATGGCGAGATTTTTATGGCTCGAACAACCTGCACCTTGACCTGCACAGGACTCTCCTGCTTGCTGACGGGCTGCAAACTCGATGGCGCCGAGTGTAGCGCCTACAGCTGCTCTGGAAGCCAGTGTGAGTCGGGGTCCTGCACCTCGGTGTCCACGCCGTCGATCGAATAGGCTCCCAGGGTGCATGGGGCTGGTGAGCCGAGAACGATGCCACCGGCCGAGGTCGCCTCGCCAGCCCCGTCTTCAAGACTCCAAGGGAGAGTGCCGAGAGCCGCCAAGCTCAAAATACTCATCGGTCCATCTTCATCCCTATTAATTTGGTTATGTGTATTTAACTTGATTTTTTTTTAAACGTGCGTACAATTGTCAACATTCGAACGTTTCGACCTCCACTGTCGGGGCGTGGCTGATCGCTGACCAGGTCGGCGCCTTCGAGAGTGGGGGAAAGCTCGCAAGAATGCGAGTGGTCTCGAACCCTCAAGGTCGCCGACCGCACCACGCGGATGGCCACAGGGTTTTCTGTACCCCCTCAACGGTGGAGCGCCGAATCGCCGCGCGCCTCGATGTGAGGAGCGCCCCATCGGAACTCCACAGAAAGGAGTCACGATGGCAATGAGAAAGACCGATTCGGTCAGGGCATCGTCTGCGATCGCGATTCGCGACGAGCGGATCTACACCGCACCGACTGGCCGCCTGTCCTTCACCGACCCGGCAGATTACCTGGATTTCGCTCGTCCCTTCGCGGCGCCGGACGCCGCTCGATTCGACAACCGCTCGGACCAACGCCTCGAAGAGGCGGCATTCTCGGACGCGACCGCTCTGCTGCGAGAGCGCGCCCTTTGGGAGCTGGTCGATCGCCGCGGCTCCGAGGCCCACCCGGTGGTGGAACGGTTCTTGGCCGAGGAGGAAGACCGAGCCTGCCGGGCGCACGCCCTCTGGCTGCTGCAGAAGACCGCCGATCGCGACACCACGGACCGCCTCGCCGGCTATTTCTCCGATGACGATCCGGAGGTCGCCGAATGGTCCCGCCTGCTGGTCGAGGAGCTCAGCGGCGAAGCCGTCGATCCGGGTCCGCAGCGCGACGTGATCGTGCACGAAGACCGCACCTTCGACCAGACTCTGCCGCTCTTGATCTCGGGTCACACCCTGATCACGGTGCCGCAGCTCGGGCGCATCAAGGTGACCCTCTCACCGCTCTGGTTCGAGCAGATCCTGGGGCGGGTGATGGCCTGCACCAACAAGGCGACCTTCGACAACACGCTGGTCATCGAGAAGGCTCTCGACAACCTGCACCCGGACGGCACCCAGCATTACGAGGCCTTCCTGTTCAAGGGGATCTCCTACGCGCTGGTGCCCGGAAAGCTCTTCGAGCACCACTACGAGTCCGTGCAGATGCGCCCCTTCTACCCGAGCGGCACGGTCGAGGTCGGCAAGTCGATCCCGGTCGCGGTGCCCCTGGCGCGCGTCGCCGGCACCACCATCGACACCGGCCGCGGCGGTGGCGACAAGGACGTTCGCAACTGCATCGGCGACGGCGAGCGGGCCGACCGCATCCGGGAGCAGGGCTTCGTGTCCAGCGTCCGGGGCCGGTACTCGGGCTGGGCAGCGGTCAATCTCGAGACCGTGCTCGAAACCAACTTCGTGCCGCCGGGTGCGGTCCAGCTCTCCAATCCGACCCATCCGGAAGCCGGACCGATGACCAACGCGGTGCTCTTCGGTACCTTCCGCGGCAAGATCTCCGACCACACCGGCGACGGCTTGCGCGACGTCAACACCATCCCCAGCCACTGCACGCTCGATGGCGAGCACGACCTGTACGCGGACGGCACCGGCGTTCCGGACCCGTTCCTGCAGTAATGAGCGAACCAAAGACCGAACCGAGGCAAATCCGCGAGGTCCGGTGGCGCCATGGCGACCGGAGCCTCTCGAGAAAGGGGACCCCATGACCGATTCGAAGAAACCCACCACCAATTCCACCCTCAGCCGGCGGAGCATCGTTCGCTCGATTGTCGGCTTGGCAGCGGGCGGCGCTGCGGCCAAGTTCGTCCCTGCCGCAGCGGCCTCGGGCCTGGGCAGCGATGAGACCTGTTACGACAACGGCCGGCAAGCCCCGGTCGTGCGGGAGCCGCTGGCCCTCGACGTCACCCCGCGGCGACTGCGCAGCGGCGACATGCTGGTCACCGACCAGTACAACGCCCGCATCTACCTGATGCGGAACAAGCAGGTGCTACCGTTCATCGACGTCAACAGCTGGGGCCGCTCCCACGTCTGGGACGCCATCGCCAGCCCCGACCGCAAGCGGGTCTACCTGTCGATGAGCGGCCTGCGCGGACCGAGCCTCGACTACGTCGGCATCAAGGGCATGGCGATGATCATCGAGGTCAATCCGACCACCGGTGAGGTGCTGCGCACCTTCTCGTCCGTCAACGACGCCGGCTGGCCGCGCCATCGCGAGTTCATCGACGTCACCGGCATGGTGCTGACAGCGGATGGCAAACGCCTGCTCGCCAACGACTTCATCGGCTTTGCCCATCGCGGCATGCTGCTCGCCTTCGATCTCGAGAAGGATGGCGAGATGAGCGTGTTCAGCGATGGCCTGATGGAGCCCTCGGGCTTGTCCGCGGATGGCCCCGATCACGTGCTGATCGGCAACGCCCGGATGCCGGGAGGCTCGGAGCTGGGTGGCGAAGTGGTCCGCCTCAACGTCCACAGCGGCGAACGCGAGACACTGTTCAACATCAACCGCACCACTGGGGCGATGATCGGAGTCATCCGGCTCGCCGACGGCACGCTGATCGGTTCGATCAGCGACTGGCCGGACCAGGTGAAGAGCGAGGTGATTCGCATCGACGGTGCGAGCAAGCACACCACGCTGATTCAACCGGACCTGGCCTTCTTCAGTGCTCAGATGGCGCCGGATCCGGAAGAGGGATTCTGGGTCGCCGAGTCGGTCAGCCGAACCCTGCTGCGCCTCAACACCGATGGCAAGGTTCTCGACCGGATCGCCGTCGACGGCTGTGACGACCGCCAACGCGCCGCCACTCAGCCGCTCGCTCGCGCCTTCGATACACTGGAGAGTGTCCGCTTGGTTGCGTAATTTCGAGGAGATCCAGAATGCATCCCGTGGTCGAACACAGCACCTACATCGCCGCCTCGCCCACCGACGTCTATGACGCCCTCGCCACCGGCCAAGGCCTCGACGGCTGGTTCACCAGCGGCGCCGAAGTCGACGCCCGCGAGGGAGGCAAGATCCGCTTGCGCTGGCGCAACTTCGGAGTCGATGGTATCGACGCCGAAGACGGCGGCCCGGTGCTCGAGGCCGAGCCCGGTCGGGTCTTTTCCTTTCAGTGGTTTCCTGCCGGCGAGGGCAGCGCGAGCACGGTTCGCTTCGTGCTGCAACCCTTTGCCGACGGAACTCGGGTGGATGTCACCGAAAGCGGCTTCGATGCCGCCGCCGAGAAAAGCCTGGAAGCGGCGATGATGTGTGCGGTCGGCTGGGGAGAAGCTCTGACCCTGCTGAAATACCATCTCGAAGCGCCGGCGGCCTTTCGCCATCCGTGCGCTTGGAAGCCAAAGCCGGAGACGGCTTCCGCTTAGCAGCCCTATCGCCCGCGCTCGCCGTCGGTCCCTCAGCGGCCGGCGGCGGCGCCGGGCGCCTTGCCGGGCTCCGCCCGAACACCCTCCCGAGCACCTCGGCGATGGCGCTCCTCCTGTTCCGCCAGTGCTCGAGCCGCCGCCGCCTCATAGCGCGCGTCGGTGAGCGCCGACAGAAAAGCGACCAGTTGATCGACCTCCTGAGCATCGAGCTCGAGGGGCGTCAGGATCTCGCTGAGATGAGGATTGGGGTTACCTCCCTCGACGTAGAACTCCACCACCTCACGCAGGGTCGCCATCGATCCGTCATGCATGTATGGAGCGGTCAAAGCGACGTTGCGCAGGGACGGCGTCCGGAAGGCTCCGAGATCCTCACTGCGGCGCGTGACCACGAAACGACCGAGCCCCGACAGCGCCGTTCCGAGAGCGCGACCATCGAGGCCGGTGAGGGAGACGATCCGGTTCAGCGACCGCGGCGCCCGCTGGACCAGGGAGGGAAAACCGTCTTCCCGCGCCGCCACCCCGAGGTTGTGGAATTGCTGGTCGGTGGCGAGGGGATAGCCCTCACCGAGGACATGACAGGCACCGCACAGGGCACGACCCCGAAACAGCTCCCAACCGGCCCGCTGCTCGGCCGTGAGGGCATCCTCATCGCCGGCCAGAAAGTCGTCGATGGGAGCCTCGAAAAACGCCAGCGAGCGCTGGAACTCGGCCAGCGCGCGACGCAGGTGATACGGCGTCGGGGCGCGGCCGAAGAGCTTTCGGAACCGGCCGTCGTAATCGGCGGCGAGCCGTTCGATCGCGGTGTCGAGATCGGGCAAGGCCATCTCGGAAGGCGCCAGAATCGGCATCGCCGCCTGCTGTTCCAGGCTGCGCACCCGGCCGTCCCAGAAAAGCTCTTCGAGATAGCCCGTGTAGAGGACACTCGGCGTATTGCGCCGGCCCGATCGACCGTGCATCCCCGACGCCAGGGCGCGACCATCGGTGAAGGCAAGGCGAGCGTCATGGCAGCTGGCGCAGGCCAACGAGCCATCGGCCGACAGACGAGGCTCGAAGAACAGGTCTCGCCCGAGATCGACGAGAGCACGGCGGGTCGCCTCGTCCAGGGTTTCGTCATCCACCGCCCGTTGCAAGCTCGGCGGAGCGACTCGAGGCGCCGCCGGAGTCGCCAGCAGCCGATCGAGGGCAGCTCGCTGGCTCTTCAGCTCCTCGGCGCCTCGTTCCGCTTCCCTCGGCGCCCCGTAGACAGCCAAGGCCAACAGGCCCAACAGGAAGCAGAGAACCCCGCGACCGTAGGAGCGTGCCCGACCGGCGAGTCGCCGCGGAACCCGTTCACCTCGCCCCGCCGCGGCGGCCGAGCCCACCGGCCCTCGGTCCGCGGAAGGGACCCCGGCATCGAGGCGGCGCATAAGTTTCGGACGTATCACTATTTATTATTCAGTATACTCGATCTCTAATGATTCCTCATGCAGCTCCCGGCCAAGGCAAGCCCCTTGAAAGCTGAGCGCACCGCCTCGGGCGGTGACCGGAGTCCTGCCGCCGACCGCCTGGTCGTCGCCGTCCTGGGCCTCGCGGTCCTGGCCTTTCCGACCCTCGCCGAAAGCCCGGCGCCGGACACCGCCGTCCCGGACCTCGTCGCCCTCGCCGACACCGTCGGCGTGCGCGTCGACGGCGTCCTCGACGACCCCCTGTGGCAGCGCGCCCGGCGCGCCGAGACCTTCGTCCAGCGGGAACCCGAGGTCGGCGCTCCGGCGAGCGAAAGTACTTTTCTCCAAGCCGGCTACGACGACTCGACCCTCTACCTCGCCGTGACCTGCAACGACTCCGAGCCGGATCGCATCATCGCCCAAGAGATGCGTCGTGAGATCTCCCTCGGCGGCGACGATTCCGTCGCCATCCTGCTCGACACCTTCCACGACCACCGCAACGGCTACCTCTTCGAGCTCAACGCCAACGGCGCCCGGCGCGACCTGCTGATCACCGACGAGGGCCAGGATATCCAGGCCTCCTGGGACGGTGTCTGGTTCGTCGCCACCCGCCGAACCGCCACCGGCTGGACCGCCGAGCTGGCGATCCCCTTCACCACCCTGCTCTTCGACCCCACGGCCGACACCTGGGGTCTGAACGTGCGGCGGATCATCCGACGGAAGAACGAAGAGGTCTACTGGTCGCCGTTACCCCTCGACGCCGGCATCACCCGCGTCTCCCTCGCCGGCCACCTGAGCGGCCTCGAGCTGCCGAAACCGGGTGTCGACCTCCAGCTCAAGCCCTTCGCCGTCGCCGACTCGCGAGACGATCGCTTCGCCGAGGGGCAGCCCGACGAGGAAGGTGAGATCGGCCTCGACGCCAAGTGGGGCATCACCCGCAGCCTGACCCTCAATGCCACCGTCAACACCGACTTCGCCGAGACCGAAGTCGATGCTCTGCAGGTCAACCTGACCCGTTTCTCGCTCTTTTTCCCCGAGAAGCGCGAGTTCTTCCTCGAGAACGCCGGCCTCTTCGACTTTGGATTCGGCTCCTCGGCCCTCGGGCCACCGCTTCTCAAGGTCTTCCACTCGCGCCGGATCGGCATCGGCCCGGGAGGCCGTGAGATCCCTCTGGAATGGGGCACTCGGCTCACCGGCCGGGTCGGGCCCTGGGGTATCGGGGCGCTGCACGTCGCCAGCGAGGGTCTCGACCTCGACGGCCAACAGCTGGCCTCACCGGACCGCTCCTCGGTGTTGCGCCTCACCCGCAACGTCGGGGAACGCTCGCGCCTCGGCATTCTCGCCACCGAACGTGATCCGGAGGGACGCGGTAGCAGCCGAACCTACGGCATCGACGCCTATGCCAACCCGCTGCGCCAGCTCCGCCTGAGCGGCTTCGCCACCCGCAGCGAATCCGCCGACGGTCGCGGCGACGGCGAAGCCTGGGGAGCCTCGGCGAGCTGGACCGGCTCCCGCTGGTTGGCGAGCCTGTCGACGACGGAGGTCGACGAAGACTTCCGGCCCGAGCTCGGCTTTCTGCTGCGCCAAGGAGTCCGGCAATACCTGCCGAACGTTCAGTTTCTGCCCCGCCCCGACTGGCGCGGCGTGCGCAGCCTCGACTTCCAGATTTTGGGGGAGATCGTCACCGACCTCGAGGGCGAGATCGAAACCGTGTCCTCTTCGGCCACCCTCTTCGGCACTCGCTGGCAAAGCGGCGCCTACACCTCGGTGTTCTACGACTGGAACTTCGAAGACCTCAGCGGTCCCTTCGAAATCGCTGCGGGAGTTGAGATTCCGGCCGGCGACTACGTTTTTCCAGCCGCCGGCGTGTTCTTCATCACCAGCTCCCGGCGGCGCCTCTCGGCGGACGGCTTCGTGCGCTATGGCGACTTCTACAACGGCGACCGCTACGACCACGAGCTGCGCCTGATCACCCGTCCGAGCCGCTTCGTCGGCACCGAAACGGTGTGGAGCTACAACGACATCTCGCTGCCCAGCGGCGACGTCGAGGTGTCGCTCATCCGCCAGCGTGTGAGCCTCTCCCTGCGACCGGATTTCACCATCGACACCTACCTGCAGTTCAACGCCTTCGCGGACCGCGCCACCGCCAATGTCCGTCTGCGCTGGACCTACCGCCCGGGCGCCGACCTCTTCCTGGTCTACAACCACAACTGGGACGCCCCGTCGGTCGGTGACCTCAGCTCCCGAGACTCTCAGATCCTGGCCAAAGTCACCTACCGGTGGGACGTCTAGCCATGAGCTCCCTGTTCGTCCTCTGGCTTCTGCTGACCGTCCCCGTCTCACCGGCCGATGACGGCGCTACCGCACCGCAAATCGTCACCATCGACACCGCCGACTTTCAGTTCACTCCGTCGGAAGTCACCGTCGAGCGCAGTCGCCCGGTGCTCTTCCGGGTGATCGCGCGCATCTCACCGCACGCCTTCCAGATTCCCGACCTCGAGCTCGAGCAGGTGATCTTTCCGCCCGAAACCGGTGAGCTCCTGGCCACCTTCGACGAGGAGGGCGAGGTTCTCTTTCGCTGCCGCTTCCACCACAAGCAAGGCATGGTGGGGACGGTGCGAGTGGTCGAGCCTGGAAGCCTCCTGGAGGGCGCCGAAGACAAGGTTCGCGGGCCGCGATGAACAGAGCGGCCGGCAACCGTCTCTCAGTCGTCGCCGCGCGGATGAAGTCCGTACAGGCGACGGCGCCGCGGGCTCGAGCGCTCCAAGATCTCCGTCGGCAGACGGTAGTTCATGAACGGATAGAAACGCTGCGCGATAAAGCGCGAGCCATAAGCCGCATGCAGGGTGACGCGAGTTCCGGCGCTGTTCGGGCCGCCGCGATGCCAAACCGCGTGGTGGTAGAAGACCAGGTCGCCGGCACGCCCGACGGCCGAAACCGGACCCTGGCCTTTGTAGCTCGGCTCTTCGTAGGGCGCGGGCTCGAACCCGGAGCGATGACTGCCCGGAACCAGTTGCGTCGGCCCCAGCTCCAGCGGCACGTCGACCAGGTAATAGATCAGGTGGACTCCGGTGCAGGGCATCGGAATCTCAGGCGGCAGCTCGTAGCCCGACGGCAGCGGGAAGCGCACATCGTCGTCCACGTGCCACTCGCCGATGGTATTTCCGGGACTGGTCTTGGCCGCGGCCTGAGCACAGAGGTGGCAGTTGGTGCCGAGGATCGCCTCCAAGAGATCGATCACCCCCGGGAAGTCCACCATGTCCTCGAAGATCGGATCGCGCTCGAACATCTGAACCCGGATGATCGAGCCATAGCCGTCGTCGGGCTCGTCGAAGGCGGCGAGCACACCCTGCTTCAAAACCTCGATCTGATCGGCATCGAGCACGTTGCGCAACACCAGATATCCCTGGCGATGAAATTGCGCCAGCAACTCGTCGCGGTGGCGATCAACCTGCTGAGAAAATCCCACTCCTTCTTTAATCGACATATTCAAATTCTATCAGATGTTATTTCCCGCGCCGGCTCGCCGGATCGGCTGTGCCGCGAGCCATTGATGCACTCGATCGGTGAGCTTCCCTCGCGCTCGCCACTTCCCGAAAGGAGCACCCCATGAGCCCGAAGTTCGCGCCCTCCGTCCGGATCGTCTTGACCTCTATCCTCGTCGCGATGACTGCCATCGCCGGTGCCGCGGCAAGCGACGCCGGCCTCTCCGCCGAGGAAGGCGCCGCGGCGGTGCGCAAGCACATCGAGACCCAGAGCGCCAAGCACGGCAGCTTCTGGGTCTACGACGCCGTCGCCAACGAGTCGCTGCGCCTGAGCTTCAAATCCCTCGACCAGGAACGTTTCGGGCTGACCGAATCCACCACCTACTTCGCCAGTGCCCACATGACCGACGAGTCCGGATCACCCTTCATCGTCGACGTGTTTCTTCGCGGAACCGATCCCGAGAAGCTCGAAGTGCTCGAGGTGACGATTCAGGAGCGCGACGGAGCCGCACGCTACGACTGGCAACGCGAAGACGGGCTCTGGTCTCGCAGCGGCCAAGACTAGCGCCGCGGGCCCGCGGTCTCATGGATCGCGGTTCAACCGATGGCGCACCAGAAAGGCCATCGCCTGACGCTGAAAATCGAGGGTTGGGTGAGTTTGCTTGACGATGCCTTCGTACACCGCCAGCGACAGAATCGTCATGGTGAAGGCCGTCGAGCCCCGCAGATCGTGACGACGCTGGAGCTCGAAGAGCTGGGCGACGAAGGCGGCGACCTCGAAGTCGTCGGTCACCAGCCGTGAGTGATGCGCGATCAAGGCCACCATGGCTTGCGTAAACCGTTGCGAATCGAAGGCCGGGCCCTTGAAGACCGCCATTCGCTCCACCACCGCGGCGCAGCGCCGACCGTCGTTGGCGACCATGCCGGAGAAGAAGGTCTTGAACTCGCGCCGATCGGGGTCGGGCAAGAGCGCGACCAGCCCGGTGTCGACCAGAACCACCTCACCCCGGTGGCGAAAGAAGACGTTGCCGGGATGGAGATCCGCATGCACGAAACCATCGATGAAGATCATGCGGAAGAGGGTCCGAAGGCCGGTGAGGGTCGCCTCTTCGAGGGCGGATCGATCGAGAGACGAGCGGTCGAGGCGCTCGAGGTCCGGGAGATACTCCATGGTCAAAGCTCGTCGGTTCGACCACGGCGCGATCACTTTCGGCAGGCACACCGCCTGGTGCTCGAGGTTGGCACGAAAGCGGCCGTTGCTACGCGCCTCGCCCTCCAGGTCGAGCTGCTGCTCGACAGCGGCGCCGACTTCGGCGACCGCCTCGCGCAGCGGCAGCGGCCGCAACGGCGGCAGCCAGTCGATGGCCCGAACCATCAACCCCAACAGGCGCAGGTCGCTGCGAATCTGCCACTCGACCTTGGGACGAAGGAGCTTGACGGCGACCTCCCGCACCCCATCGACGGGCTCCCTCAAAGTGGCGCGATGAACCTGCGCCAAGCTGGCGCTACCGACCGGCCGGAGATCGAAGTCAGCAAAGATCTCACTGGGATCGCGCTCGAAGGCGTTCTGTAAGAGAGCCGGTATGCGGTGAGCGGGGATCGGCGCCACTTCATCCTGCAGCCGCCGCAGCTCGCGAACCAAATCGGCCGAAAGAAGATCCGGCCGGGCGCTCGCCACCTGTCCGATCTTGACGAAGGCGGCACCGAGTCCCTCGCACAGCTCGACCAGCGTGCGCCCGATCAGTCGCGCCGAAGGCGTGGCAGCACTTCGCCCTCTGAAAGGCCGCCGAGCGGCGAGCAGCCGCCCACCGCAGCGCAGACTGTGCCAGGCAAGGAGTCCGGCGACTTCGGCCGCGCGCAAAATCGCACTCGAAAGGCCCAATCGGCTCATGCGATGGTCAAGGAAGACTTGCTCCAAGGCTTCGAATCGAGGCTGGCGCGGATCCGGTGATGCAAATCGTCCAACTGCTCGTCAATCAGCTTATAGCATAACTAAAATTACTTCTTCCTCGAAAACGATCCGCCGCCGACCGCCTCGCCGCGGAGAAACAGAGAGGATCAGGTCGACCCGAGCTCTCAGCGTTCGAGGATGCGGATGCGGGTCGGCGCGAGTTTGCGACCCTCTGAGGTTTCATCGGCGACCTCGTTGACGTAGAGGCGGCGGCCGTCGGGGCTGACGGCGATGTCGTTCGGGAAACAGAAGCTCGCCTCCAGGAGCGCGCCGTCGGCACCGCCCTTCTCGCCGCTGCCGGCGAACAGGGTCACCTCGCCCTCGAGACTGACGGTGTAGATCTGGTGGGCCTTGCGAGCCACGACGTAGAGCACTCCGTGGGCGAAGACGATGTGGCCGTTGTTGCCCCCCGGCAGGGTCGCCAGCACCGTCGCTTCGCCCCCGGGCGTGATCTTGATCACGTCACCGCTGTAGAAGTTGGCGACGTAGAGGTTGCCGCGCGGGTCGAGAGTGATGCCGTTGGGACACTTGAACAACGGGCTCTCGACGAAGCGAGACGAGGATCCGTCGGCGGTTATTTTCTGAATCGAGTTGCCGCCGCAGTTGGCGATCCAGAGAACCCCCTGGTCGTCGACCACCACGCCCACCGGCCCGCTCACCCCTTCCTTCACGAAGGTCGTGACCTGACCGTCCGGGGCGACGCGACTGATGAAGCCGCCCCGGATGTTCGACTGGTAGAAGCTGCCGTCGGCACCGAGGGCGACTCCCGAGGCACCATCGAAGCCGCGAGCGAAGACCGAAGTCTCGCCGTCCGGAGCAATTCGGAAGAGACGTGTCCCGGCGGTTTTCGGATCCCCCAGGATGGCGCCGAAGTCGGCAGAGTAAACGAAGCCATCGCGGTCCACCACCAAACCACCGGTGCCGCCCGGCACCTCCGCCAGGGTGGACACTCGACCGGCGCCGGCATCGCCAGCCGCCGTGTCGGAACCCGATACCAAACCGGCGACCAGAACCATCGGCAAGAGAAAATCCCGCTGCTTCATGCTGAACCTCCCTCCTCCATTCATCCTCGGACGGCGAGAACGCTACGCGGATCGGCAGGGACTTTCTATCGAGATCTTGACCTCCATCCATGCAACCCGGTCGTCGGAGCCGCCGTACTCTTCCCCAGCGTGAAGGCTGAATCCGACGTCCAGACGGTGGTGTTCACAGGCCCGGGCCTGACCCTCTGCCGATTCCGCTGCCCGCAGGGGCATGAACGGTGGCGGCGAGAGAACCGCATCGTCGATGGCCACAACATCGCCTTCGCCGAGGTGCCGGTCGAGATCCGCCATGCCGACCAACCGGCCGTCCGGATCGACCCGAGCGTCGCGGCCTATTACAACCACGGCGATCCCTTTCGACGCCGACAGCTCCATCCGGCCGGGGACTCGGGCAACATCTTCCTCTTCGACACCGAGACCCTTCTCCCGGCCCTGGCCCGGCATGACCCGGAGCCGGACCGGGACCGACCGCTGTCGCTGCAAGCGGGCCCCGTCGACTCTGGCACCTATCTCAAGCAGCGACTGCTGCTGGCGACCGTCGAGGGGCGGTCGACAGTGGATCCTGATTGGGTTCTCGAGCAAGCCCTCGAGATCCTCGAAGAGGTTCTCGCCACGAGCTACGAGGCGCGAAGCGTTCCGCCTTCCGAGGATCGGCGAGGGCGCGACCGGATCGAGGCGGTCAAGGATCGCCTGGCCTTCGAATGGCACCGACCGTTGACCCTCGCCGAGCTGGCCACCGAGGTCGGAACGTCGGTGTTCCATCTCTGCCGCAGCTTCAAGCGCTACACCGGAGTCACGGTGCACACCTATCGCCAATGCCTGCGCCTGCGAGCCGGGCTGGTGCGGCTCGAGCAGAGCGACACATCGCTTGCGGACCTCGCCCTCGACCTCGGCTTCTCGCATCAGAGCCACTTCACCGAGACCTTTCGGAGAGCCTTCGGCGCTCCCCCGGGCAAGGTCCGGAAGATCCTCCGCGAGGCGGACTAGCCCGGGATCCCAGACTCCGGCACGCTGGCGGCGGCGTCCCGACATCAGAGCTCCCGGAGGTTCCCTCAACTTGACCGGCGACACCCTGTTGCGAAACCCATTGGTTTTCGCCGAAGGCTTCGAAACCGGCGACACGGGACAGTGGAGCACGGTGGCACAGTAGAAGCATGCCGTCGAGCCTCGACCCAGAGCGAGACGGCTGCTCCTGGGCCTCGGCTCGAAGCACCAAACCGCCGGCCTGCATTCGCAGAACCGGCGGTTCGGTAGCTCACGAAACTCCTGACGTCCTAGAGATCCGTCACCTCGACATCGGTGTTGTTGACCGGATTGGGGTCATCCCCAGCACTGGTCAGGAAGACCGTGTTGACCACCGTCGAAGGCGCCTGACTCAAGTGGCGTGCGCCAATCGTCCAGAAGCCGATACCGGTAGTCTCGCCAGCCCCGAGGGAAGGAATCTCGCCGGTCAACTCGAAGGTTCCCGACGACCAGGGAATCGGAGTCCACTGATCGAGGGTCAGGGTGCCGCCGTTGCCGGCGACGAAGGTGTCTTCGACCGGAACGACGACGAAGGCACCGTCCCAGGCGAGGAAATCCTTGACCACGAGATCGTAGGCCTCGGAGTCGCCGAGATTGGTCACCGTCACCCAATAACCGACAAAGAAGTACTCCCACTCATCCGCGGCGAAGATCGACGGCAGTCGGAAAGCCTGCTTGGTGATCGCGAGGTCGGTGGGCTCGATGCGATCCCGCTCGGAGACCTCTTCGACATCGATCGAAGCGTTGTCCCCGGCAAGACGCGAAGCGTCGAGAGCGGCGCTCGAGTACACGGCAGTGACATCCAGCGGATGGGTGCTCTGGAGCACCAGAAAGCCCTCGAAGAAGTCCGCCGCCTGGGCGCCAGATTCATCGTTCGGGTCGGCCGCGGCGAGACGCTGCCGCAGATCCTCACAGTCCGAGGCCAGCGCCTCGTCATAGTCGAGGGAATCGAAGGACAGCGGCACGATCGGCCCCGGCTGCTGGAATCCGGGCGGAATCGACAGCGCGAGCTTCTTGCGGAAGCGCGACCGTTCCCGGCCCGGGCTGTGGACGTTCACCGTGGTGGCGTAAGCACCACGCGCCAGCACCAGCTCCTCCGCCTCGGGCTGCTCGCCGCACACCACCTTGGTGGCATACTCGTAGCGAAAATCGACCAGCGATTCGCCCAGCTTGGTGACCACGGCGTCGATTTCGCCCAGCAGCTCACCCTGGTAGGGATCGCGAACCGGATAATCGTCCGAGAAGGTGAAGCCAGTGAGGTAAGTCGAGCCCTCGTGGTCCACCGCCACATCGGTGCCGACCTCTTCCGAAGTCCCTCCGAGATAGGTCGAGAACAACAACGCGTCGGCCTCCGTGGTCAGCTTGGCGACAAAGGCATCGCGCAGGCCAGCGGGGGTGTCCTGGATCGGAGAAGCGAGCGGCAGCTCGCCCCCCGAGGACTCGCCGGCGATGACCGCCGCACCGTAGGCGTCGACGGCAATTCCCCGCGCCTCTTCGAAGTTTGGGCCTCCGAAGTAGGTCGAATAGAGAACGGTCTGCCCGGCGCCATCGAGCTTGACCACGTAGGAGTCGGAAGAGCCACCGAAGCCCGGCTGGAAAGCATCGGGGGAAGGCTCCGGGAAGAGATCTCCACCGGTCGTCCCGGTGGCGAAGATCTGACCTTGATTGTTGACCGCAACCGCCAGGCCGTCGTCGGTCTCGGGTCCACCGAGCAAGGTGACGAACACCGGCTGACCGGTGGACTCGAAGCTCGCCAGGAAGGCATCCTGGAGGAAGTTGTCGTTGACCGCCTTGAGGGCGTTGACGGTGGGCAGAAGGTCGGGCCCCAAGGCCGGACTGAGGGTCGTGCCGATCACCACCACCCGACCGAACAGGTCGATCGCGACGTCCTCGGCAGAGTCATCCATCGCGGAGGCCAGGAGAGTCGAAAAGACCAGGCCCGAAAAATCTGGCGCGATGACGGTGACGAAAGCGTCCTCGGCATCGATGTAGGTCTGGAACGGCTCCTCCAGCGGGAAGTCCTCGGAGTTGGTGTCGCCGACGACGGCGATCTCACCCTCGGGCCCAATGGCAACGCCCAGACCGCGCTCGTGGTCGCTACCGCCGAGATAGGTCGAGAACTCCAGGGTGTCGCCGCTGGCATTGAACACGGTGACGAAGGCATCCTCGGCGGTGGTGCCCATCGAAAGCTCGTTGAAGAGCTCGTCCTCGAGGGGGAAATCCTCCGAGACCGTGCTGCCAGCCACGGTCACGAAGTCTCCAGGGCCGATCGCAACCGCATTGACCACGTCGTAGTCCGCACCGCCGAGGTAGGTCGAAAACTCCAGGGTCTGACCGTCGGGGGCGAAGCGGGTCACGAAACCATCGGTGTGAGACTCGAAGGTAACGCTGGCGAGGTCGCTCTGAAAGGGATTCTCCACCGGAAAATCGATGGCACAGGTGCGCCCGCCGATCACCGCCCGGCTCTGCCCATCGACCGCAATCGACTGGGCACTGTCGAGCTCGCCACCGACCGAAGGGCAGGTGGTGCGATCGACGGTCTGACTGCCGCCGAGATAAGTGGAGTAAAGGATCTCGGGATCGATCACCAGCGCGCGATCCGGGTTCCGGCCTTCCACCACGAAGCCCACCGAGCCGTCGGCCAACAGAAGATAGGCCACCTCGACCTCTCGCCGGCTATCGTCCATCGACTCGAAGGCAAAGGGCCTCTGGTGCACCACCTCGCGACCTGGCACCGCGACGATCAACTCGCCGTCCTCACCGAGGCGAACGTTCTCGGCCCCTTGGAATCGCATGCGAATGACCGACGGGTCGACGCCCGCCGCGACCAAGAAGTCGTACTTCAAATCGCCGTCTCCGCCGCGATCCCGGTAGACCAAGTCGATCCCCGGATAGACCTCATCAAAGAGCACCTCGCGGTAGCGCGAAACACCGGTGATCGACTCCGATCCTCGGAGATAGTTGAAATGACCGGCCGCCGGCCGGCGACCCTCCGTCCGCGCCTGCCGCGAGCCAACGAGCTCCATACGCAGAAAATCGGCCTCGAAGCGGCCTTCGACCGAGGTCGGCTCGGCGTCCAGGAGCACTACACTCGAACCGTCTTCAAGAATCAGCGTCTCGCCATTCCAGAGGTAGGCGATGTAGGCGGGATACTGGCCCCGGTTCTCCTCGAAAGTCCGTTCCGCGTGCTGCGGCTGAGGAACGAGAGGAGGGAGATTGGCCCCGGCCGCGACCTCTTCCAGCGGGATCGGCGGCTCGAGATCCGACAGAGGACTGGGGCTGCCCGGTGGCTGGGCCAAGGCAGCGCCGGCCAACAGGAACAAACTGAGGAATACTGCGCTTCTCGATATCGACATCACACACCTCCGTGCGAGATTGGTTTGCTTGAAGGCCGCGAAGCGCCATCGCTTCTCAGGCCCACTCGCCAAGCAACGAAACTCGGCATGGGAATGTCTCAATCGGGGGTAGCAGTGCGCTCCCGTGGACGAAACCGCCGTCTCCGGGATAGGGTCACTGCATGAGCATTGGAAAGAAAGGTCAGATCTTGCTTGCCGCGCTGCTCGTCGCAGCGCTGTCCACCATCCCGAGTTTTTCTGCCCCTTCGTCCTCGAGCACGGACACGGCGATTGATCAGGCACCCGCGACCGTCGACCTGCCGCCAGAGCTGGCGCGTGTCCTGACCGACTACGAGGCCGCCTGGCGAGCCCGCGACCCACAGGGCCTGGCGGCCCTGTTCACCGAGGATGGCTACGTCCTATCCCACGGACGGCCCCCGGTCGTCGGCCGCAAAGCGATCACCGAACGGTACAAAGGCAGCGGCGGTGATCTCTACCTGCGTGCCTTCCGCTATCAAACGTCGGGAGATATCGGTTACATCCTCGGCGGCTACACCTACACCGAAGGCGGCGAGGACAACGGCAAGTTCACGCTCACCCTGGAGCGTGATTCCGACGGTCACTGGCTGATCGTCTCGGACATGGACAACTCGAACCGGAGCCGGTAAGCCGACAGCTCGGCATCGTCCGTCAAGGCCGCCCCGGTCCCAGTCCAGCACATCTCCCAAGAGGTCGAATCCCATGGCCTCTCCCGGCCTGAATCCCGTGCCTGCCGATCACTCCAGACTGGCCAAGACCTTCTTCAGAGTCTTCTTTTCGGCGGGCTGCGTCGCTTGTTCGAGCAAGGTTTCGACGGCAAGGCGATGAGCGGTGCTCAAGGCGCGATCGGCCGGGACCTTTTCGTCCGGCTCGACGCCCACTCCTTCCCAGTTCGTGCCGGTGCGAGGATTGATCGCCCGGGCGGTGGGAATCGCCACCCGGAAGCGCTCCCCGAGCGGAAAGATCTGAATCGGATGAGCCGCCCCGGCCGTGGTCTCGCCAACCAGGGTAGCGCGCTCGAAATGCTTGAGGTGATAGCTGAAGCCTTCCGCCGCCGAGGGAGTGGCAGCGCTCGTCAGCACGAAGACGGGACGATCGTTGTAATGGGGAGACGGAAGGTCAGAGCGAGTGCGGAACTCCATCATCTCGTCGCGGTTGCGCCAGTAGATGCGGCTCAAGACGAACGGCTCGCCGGTGAAGAGGTAGCTGGCCAAGTAGGCAACCATCGCCGGGTGGCCGCCCCGGCTGGCGCGAACGTCGATCACCAGTGCGTCAGTCCCGGCCAGCTCAGCGAAGGCACCGTCGACCGCGTCGGCACCGACCGCCGGATCCACAAAGGCGGCGATCTCGAGATAGCCGACGTTGCCCGCCAGAACCTCGGTCCGCCTTATCCCGCCCGGCGCGCCGGAGGAAGGAGCCGCAACGAGGCCGCCGGCGGTTGCCAGCGGCCGCACCTGAACCCCGAAATGTAGATCCGAGCTCGCCGCCCGCAGATCCCGAGTCAGACCGAAGGCGACGCCCGAGTCCGGTCCCTGGTAAGCGTTGTTCTCCAGTTGCTCCCGGAGCGCTCGCTCGATCTCGGGAATCCGCTGCTCGAGGATGTAGTGCTCCTGAATCAAGCCGATCAGCTCCGCGACCAGCGGCGCCGCTGTCGCGTCGCTGTGCGCTTCCTCGCCCGCGAAAGCCGTCGGCGAGCAGATCAAGACCGCGAGGAGGGCCGCCGCAGCGCCGCGTCGAAGCCACGCCACGAGGGCACCGCCTGGAGTCCGAGCCCCTTTGCAAACTGTCGAGCTCGCCGATCGAGTGTCAGGAGCGTCCGGCATCTTGGCTTCTACTGAGGAGTCATGGGTCTTTGCTGCAGAAGAACTTCTGCTCGCTCCCGTCGCGGATCGTTCGAGGGTCGACACTTTCACCATTGCCTTCTGACCGCAGCTCATGGCTACCGCCAGCGGGATCCAGGTTCTCGCAGTTCCCTGAGCCAACCCAAATCCAGGCATGCCCTTCGACGTCCGGGACCCGCAAGATAGACTGCTTGCTGTCGCTGGGGTCCTCCGACGGCTGATGGCTCCAGCAGTCATCAAAGGTGCTGCTCTCCCCCTTCTTCCAGGGGCCCTGGGCGTCCGGGCGCGAGCCTCTGAGATCGGAAACCAGGGGACCTGACTCGCGGACATGGAGAGTGTCCGATCCGCTGCAGCAGGAGTAGACCCTCGGCAGGGTAGTCGGGTCGTTCTCGTCAACGACGTCCCCGATCACCTTGGTGAGAGTTCGACGCGGGTGATCGCGGGCCACGATGGACATCTTCCAATCCCCCTGCGCAGGCCAGAGGGATTGCGAGGCTTCATCGTCCTGCTGCCGCCAGTAGTCGCCAATGTTGGTGGATTCCGTCTTCCATTCACCCTTCGGATCCAACAGGTGGTTGGCGAAGGGCTCGCTGGTGAGAACCTCGAAACAGTCGATCGGCTGGGCATCGACAGGCTGGGCCCACGCCATGCCGAGCATCATGCAGGTAACCGCGACAAGCAGTATTTGGACTCGATTCATCTTCGAATGGCTCCCTCTCCGCAGATCAAAATACGACCTCCGCCATGGCCTCGGGAGCTCAAAGGAACCTACCGCTGCTGCTCGCAGGCGCCCTCGACGCTCTCAGGGGTTGGGGGAAATCAAATAGTGCAGTCGATAATTTTCGACCGTTAAGGAAATAATCTTCTCGACTATATATGAGCTCAGGACTGCTTTGGCGCAGAAGAGAGGGCGGTTGGGGGGCAATCGCTTGGTGAGCCGTGGGGACGGGCTTCGCAGCCTCCACGGCCGCGCGAAGCCGCTCCCTCTTCGAGCGATCCCGACGCACCCGAGAGCAGGTCGGCGGGCAAGACGGGCGCCGAGCCACCGCCGCGGACGTGCCCCTCGCCCTCTGCACCGACACCAACTATCCGCGGGTCTTCCCGGGCTACTCGGCCCATCAAGAAAATGACGCTGATGGTCGCCGCCGGCCTGACGTCGGCCCAAGTCCTCACCGCTACCACCGTCGGCAGCGCGTCCCTTCTCGAAGAGGGAGAGCGCCTGGGTCAACTCCAGCCGGGCTATCGAGCCGACCTTCTACTGCTCGCAGGCAATCCCCTCGAAGACATCCAGCACACCCGATCGCTGCGTCATGTCGTGATCGGCGGCGTCGTGCACGAGCGGTGATCCGGGAGGCGGCCAGGGGCACCTCGCGGAGTGCCAGCCTCCCGTGCGGTTCGAATCGCCCTCCTGAGGCGAACCGCCTTCAAAGCTCGAAATCGCTCCGCCTTCGTCAGGCTGTCGCCTCGGAGAGTCCCTTCTCGCCCCACTCGGCAGCCAGCGGCCCCCGAGGGATCCTTCCCATGCCACCTTAAATCATTGCAAAAATTACGCTTGCCTCTTGATGTTCGGCTACTACGCCCTCGGTGGTGAGCGCTCGAGTCGTCGCTTGCCTTGCCAGGAACCAGCCTCTAACATATTCACAATGTCTAACTCTCTAAGATCCCAAAGCCTGTGGCTGATATCAATCGCCATGGCGACTTGCCTAACGGGCTTGCCCTGTCATGGAGGAATCTCGATCAGCTTTTGTGGCCCGGAATGCCTCTGCATCGACTATTCGACAGGGTTTGGCAGCACGATCGAAGTTCGTTGCAATTCCGGCGGCGAGGGAGGCTGGGCGACCGAACCTTCGGAGGATCTTGAGAACGTGCCCGATGGGCCCGGCAGCTTTGGTGGAGATGGAGAGCCCGGCGAGGGATCAGAGGCGAATGCGCCGTGTAGTAGTGTCGTCCTAGAAAACAAGATCCGTTTAGGGCAAGCCCTCTCTCGAGCCCGCTCGAAGCTTTCCTGGAAGGGCCGCGGTGTCAATCGCTCCCCGACTACCTGCACGACGCTCTTTAGGAATTCTCCGCTCAGACTCGTTCCTAAAGATGTTCTCGCCGATAGTGGATCTGGGTTTCGGGCAGTCTTTCGAGAGGCGGAGAACTGCAGTCTGCCTGGTGGTCAAGCCAATCCTTGCAGCACCGGCTCCGCAGCATTCACTACTTGCTGCACTCACAGCCCCTACATCTACCTGTGCAGCGAGTTCTTCGAGATGGATGCAACGGAGGCCTCGGAAACCCTCATCCACGAGCTCCTTCATGTCTTCGGTCAGCGAGAAGACAATACAACCGACACGGGCCCTGGGAACCCTCCAACCACTCACCAGCTCAACGATGTCGTACGCGCAGCATGCCGCAACCCCACCGTGATCCCACGACCCTAGATCAGGACGGCAACCCATGATCCTAAGAATCTCTCTGATGCTGCTAGCCCTCGCCATCTCACAACCGGCGATCGGGGATTCGACCACTCCTTCTCAGGACCAGGTCTGCGAGACCCTCGTCAGCAAAGCCAAGGCCTTGAAGGGCCTCTCGCGGCAAGAAACACTTCAGCACGCATTGGCTCGATGCCAGCAGCCCGAGGTCTCGCCGGAGGTCCGAGCCAAGGCGGTTGTCGAGGCTGGATGGATCCTCGACCTAAATGAGCAGATCCGGCTCTACTCGAGCTCCGTCCAGCTTCTAAGGGAAGAAGCGCCGAACAGCGAGTTCATTCCGAAAACCCTCGTCAAGCTGGCAACCGCCGTCACCAAGCAAGGACGCGCACAAGAAGGTCTTGAATACGCCGAAGAGTCTCTCGCCGAACGCGAGCGCCTCTTCGGCGAGGCCAGCCGCGAGTACCTTCGCGGCCTCATCGTCGTAGGAGTCGCCCACTCCACGTCTGATGGCGATGCTCCAACAAAGCCTCACTTAACCACAGGCTACGACTATCTCCAGGAAGCCGTCCGTAGCGCCACAGAGCACTTCGGTCCCAAAGACCCCACAACGGTCAGCGCCAAGATCCAACTCGCCCTAATCCTGCGCGAGATGGGGCGGTACGCCGATGCCGAGGCGTTGGACGACGAGATTCTCGACCTGGAGTTCGACGAGGGTTGGTAGAAAGGAAGTCCTGAACCCTCAGCCCTCAGCCATGGGCTCGAGGCGAAGACCCGCGATCCGGCCGAAGTGCTGGTGATTCCTCGTCAGCAGCGACGCTCGCCGGGCAACGCAGCAGCCGGCGATCAAGTAGTCCGCCATTCCGATACCACGACCGGAGGACTCGAGCTGCGTACGAACCGAAGCGGCAGCCTCCATCGAAGCCGTGTCGAAAGGAATCACCGTCAGTGCGGCGAGGAGACTCGCAATCGCCTGGAGCTGCTTCTCGCTCCGCCCACCGCTGCATAGCTCGAAAGCGATCACCGCCGTCGTCGCCAAGCCGTCTCCAACAAGCAGTTCCCGAACCTTGGCCGCTCCTGGATCACGGCCCCTCAAGGCATCGATCAAAACATCCGTGTCGACGACGATCACCGCCAGGTCCGCCGCAGCTTCCGCACGTCCCGCTCCAAGGCCTCCGCCTCCTCGGCGGCCAGGCTTCCCAGCGCTTCGAGCGCAGCGGCGACCCGTTCCCTACGATCCAGCTCCGCCTCGAAGTAATGGTCCAGAGCCTCCTGAACCACTCCAGAGAACCCCTTCTCCCTCCGCTCGGCCGCCAGCTTCAAGAGCTTCGCGCGCTGCTCGTCCGTGATCTCGACTGTCGTTCGCATGGCCCCATCATGACCTGCATGCACATGCATGTCAATCTTAGTCCTACCCCAGAAACACCCTGGCGAGTTAACTTAAGTACCAATAAACAGGACACTTGCCAAATGGGCGGCACCTCTATCGGCCGGCCGGAGGGTTGCCAAGTGGGTGGCACCTCTACCCGGCACATCTACCGGTTTGGCATCAGAATCGGTACTTTGCTCTTCGCAACTCGAACGCCGCCTGACCACCATCCATGATCTCGACCACAGCACTTCTCAATCGAGGTGTCTCCAGTGCACCATCAACCCAAACGCTAACCCTAGGTACTCCACCGTCACCACCGGCCAACACTGAAGACCGAAGGGCTATTACTTTATCCGCATCACCATTGACCACGACATTTGGGTTATGAGTTGCAAATATCACCTGCCTCTTCTGCTTAGTCTTCCTTAGCAGCGAGACAATCCGCATTATCACTCCGCTATCCAGATCCTCTTCTGGCTGATCAACAATTAGGGTACCGGCTTCCTGGATGAGCAGAAGCTGTAGTAGAGCACCCGCTTGCTGGCCGGGGCTCGCAGCCTCAAATTGGATATAGGCGTCGCCATCCAAATACTCAAATTCAACGACTTCCCTTGGATCGGCAGCCAATACTGCCACGACTTTCTCCTCCGACATCCTGAGGAACATCTGCTCAACCTGCCGCTCTGTCAGGCCAGAGAGATTGGCTCCAAGGCACTCCTGAAGGACTCTGACGTCAACAGCACCCCTTTGATCTCCTTCCACAACATGAAGCCGGAAGAGTCTCAACAACCGATTCCCGAGCGCTTGCCATTCATCCCTCTCAACTAGTCGCCGAGTCCACTCGTCAACCTTAAACTCTAAATCGTGCACCATCGCTCCAGCCAGCAAACCCTTCAGCGCCTCAGAATAGGCACGGGGAACATCTGGACTAACGACAGTTGCTCTCAGCACCCCCTCTGACACATCAGAAGTCTTCGCCGCCGCCTCACTCAGAACTGTCCTTCGCTTCGCGAACTCCGAGCTCAGAGCCTCGCGTGCCGCCAAGAGCTCCTCCCCTGCACCGCCCAACTTTGCGATCCTGCCGCGGACCTCCTTACCTTCCCGCTCGGCATCCTCCAAGGCTTTCTGCAATTTCGCCTGCTCATCTACTAGCCTTGCGAGTCCGGCCTGGCGTTGCCCTGCCGCCTTTCGATGCCCCTCAAATGCTGACTTTAGAATCTCAAACCGCTGAGCCCCAGAGTTCAGGCCCTGAGTCAGTTCATCAAGGATTCGACCAGCATCTTCCAGAGAGTTCTTCACAGCCTCTTTCGAGTTAGTCACCTCTCTTGCTATCGACTTGATAATTTCAAAGTCCTGATCATCAGGAATATCACCTGTTCCAATTGAAACAGATGAAACTCTCTTGACCAAATCATCAACCTGCCGCCCTAGACCAACTAGGTCAGCCCTTAACTCAGCGAGCAGCGAGCCACCCCGAAGGAAGTACTGAGCACGAGACAGGATCTCGCTATCGGCCTCCGACACCCCCTGCTGCACCAATTGATCGCTGATTGACTTCAATCGCCTCCTCAGATCCCTGTAGCGTGCTGCAACCACGTTGCGGCCGGATTCAAGGGCCCAAAGATCAACAACCTTACCGAGAATTCGACGAATGCTTCTCCGGTGCTCCTCGACACTTGCCTCTACTGCATGCCGCTTCTCCCACAGCTCAGCAGCTGCGATACTCGACACTTGCCTCATCGCGTCAAGGCGAGAAGGTTTAATCGTCGACAGCTCTTTCTGCTCGTAGGCACGAGCGCGGAACCTTTCTTGGGCAACGGGGACTGAAATCTCCTCCTTAGGTTCTTCTGCAACCTGCACCTGAATGGTCTCGCGATCACGGAGGGTTCGGCGCCACGTCTCGAATACCCCGTCTCGATCGAGATCGACTTCTACATAACCGTTTGCCAGGGTAGTTTCCAGAAGACTCTTAAGTCTCGACTTCTCAGGAGACTCGCCGGGAACATCTAGACTGCTGCGCCCCAATCCGAACCGAAGAAACTCAAGGAGAGAAGATTTTCCCGATCCCCGCCCGCCAATTATCGCCGTGAAGCCGTCATTGAAGGTGATTCCCGTTAGACAAGTCAGCGTCGAATCGACCCTGACCGCCAGAACTCTCTGCGATGGGACTGTTGGTCGCTCAAAGCGAATGCGCGCCTCGTCAGCCAAGAAGGCCTGTCTAAGTGACTCAGCCGTCGGCTCACCCAATCGAATCCAGCAAGGATTGACACCGAGATCGGAAAAATCAGCCCTGCGATTATCTCCAGTAACGACGAGGCCCCGTCGCCGACCACCCCATTCCTTGTCCTCGCCATAGATCTTCCGTCTCGCACTTTGGCTAAGCCTTGAGAAGGCTGTTTCAACATAGAAACCGACGCAGTTCAGGTTCCTAAACCTGGAATGGAACTCACGACGCAAGACACTCTTATGAGCCCCATCGCCACCAGCGTGCGGAACTACGACGCAAATCGGATCGAGGACTGCGTCAAGACCGATTTCATCGACCAACTCTTCGACTCTTAGCCCAGCATTCGAGGCCGGCGATGCCACTAGCTGATCATCACCAATCTGGTCGACCTTCTTGAGTTTTCCAAGCAATCTATGCAGACGGGCGGGTTCGACTCCAACATCAAAGATCACCAATGCTTGGCAAGCATCATCACAGGTCACCTCAATCCCAGGAAACAACCAGAGGTCTTCTTCCAAGTTAAGTCTCTTGATTGCATCGACCACATAGGGAATCATGCAAACATCATGATGATCAGTCAAAGCGATCGCAGAGAGGCCTATCGCACGACATTCCAGGACAAACTTCTCAGACCATTCCTTGCGGGCCTGCTCTAGATCCGTTACCTCACGCCCCTCAAAACGGCGGCCTTTCCAATTCGGATCGCGAATACTGTGAACCTGTAGATCGACTCGGCGCCAAGTAGCACCTGGATGTTCACCGGGTGAAAGTGTCATCAATTCGCAGACCCCAAACGATGGCTGAGCTCCAACCTTAAGCCTTTCATAGCACAATCACTTTACCAACCGAGGCAGCGCTCTTCAAATCCAAGTCTTCACTCGACAGGGCCAGAATCGAAGCCGGGAGTTAGCGTAGAGTCAACCTAATCACTACAGGGCGACCGAAGCGTCCTGTGTACGCTTCGCCTCAATCCAGGAAGTGGTTCCGACCGAGAGGCGTTGCTGAGTTTTGGTTGAGGGTCAGAGGAGCTGCCCCCTCACCCCTTAGCCCCATACCAACTCCCCCCCACCCCGAGATCCACCACCAGCGGCACGGCCAGCTTGGCCACTCCGCTCATCTCTTCTTTCACCAGCGCCCCCACCGCTTCACTCTCGCCCTCCCCTGCTTCGAGCACTAGCTCGTCGTGGACGGTGAGGAGCAACCTCGCATCGGGTTGCTCTTTCTCCAGCCGATCGGCGACGCGGATCATGGCCATTTTCATGAGGTCTGCGGCGGTGCCTTGGATGCGGGCGTTAATTGCCATGCGCTTGGCGTTTTCGCGTAGGTTGCGGTTTTTGCTGGTGATGTCTGGGAGCCAGCGGACACGGCCGTAGAGGGTCTCGACGTTGCCTTGGGATTTGGCCGATTCGAGGGTGTCGTCCATGTACTGCTTCACGCCGGGGTAGCGGCTCATGTAGGCGTCGATGAACTCCCCGGCTTCTTTGGTGGAGATGTGGAGGTTCTTGGCGAGGCCGAAGGGGCTCATGCCGTAGAGGATGCCGAAGTTGATGACTTTGGCGGCTCGGCGCTGGTCGGCAGAGACCAGGCCGGGGTCGACGCCGAAGACGGTGGCGGCGGTGGATTGGTGGATGTCTTCACCGCCCAGGAAGGCGTCGATGAGGGCCTGCTCTTCGGCGATGTGGGCCAGGATGCGCAGCTCGATCTGGCTGTAGTCGGCGACCAGAAGCTGGCGGCCCGGCGGCGCGACGAAGGCCTTGCGGATGCGCTGCCCCATCTCGGTTCGAATGGGGATGTTCTGCAGATTGGGATTGGCCGAGGACAGACGTCCGGTGGCGGCCACCGCCTGGTTGAAGCGGGTGTGAAGACGGCGGTCTTCCCCCACCAGGGTGGGCAGGGCGTCGACGTAGGTCGACTTGAGCTTCGACAGCTCGCGGTACTTGAGGATGTGCTCGGGCAACGGGTAGCCACGGTTGGCGAGCTCTTCGAGGATGTCCGCCCCGGTGGCGTAGCTCTTGGTCTTGCGGGTACGGCGGATCACCGGGTAGCCGAGCTTCTCGAACATCAGCACGCCGAGCTGGCTGGGCGAGTTGATGTTGAAGGTCTCGCCGGCGATCTCGTAGATGGTGCTCTCGAGGGTCGAGAGCTCGCCCTCGATCTCCTGCGACATTTTGGCGAGGAAGTCCGTATCGAGCAGGACGCCGGTTTCTTCCATCGCCACCAGCACCGCCATCAGCGGCTCTTCGATCTCGTGGTAGATGCGAGCGAGATCGCCGCGATCGGCGGCGGCCTCGGCGTCCCCCAGCTCTTTTCGCATGGCCGACGCCAGGCGCGGCACCAGAGCGGCCCGTTCACCGGCCAGGGCGAGGAGGCGTTCATCCCCCGGCGGTGGCTGGTGGCCGCGGTCGAAGCCGCAGTCCTTGGCGGTCAGGGCGCGGTGGCCGCGGCGCTCGAGGGCGAGGTCTTCGAAGTGATGGGCGTGGGCCGCCGGCCGCAGCAGGTAGGAGGCCAGCATGGTGTCGAAGAGGTGAGCCTTGGCGGGCGTGCCAAGGGGTAGCAGGCGAAGGGCCTCCTTGAGATCGTGACCCAGCAGCTCGCAATCGGCGTCCTGCACCCAGCCCTCGAGGCTGACCAAGACGGCCTCTCGCAGGCCGTCGCGGCGGAAGTCGGCATAGACCGACTCTTCGCCGGTCCACAGCGACAACCCCAGCGGTTCTCCGAAGCCCACCAGGGCCAGCTCGACGGACGCGCCGACCGCCTCGGCAACGGCCTGCCACTCGGCGGCATCAGCCAGCTCGCGGGCCGGTTCCGGCGCCTCGCCGGCAGCTCCGCTGCCCAGCTCCTCGGCGAGGGAGAAGAACTCGAGCTCAGTGAAGAGGGTGCGCAGCGCCTCGTCGTCCGGTGGATCGCGGCGCAGGCTCTCCGGCTCGAAGGGGATCGGCAGATCGCGGTGAATAGTGACCAGCTCTTTAGAGAGACGCGCCTTGTCGGCGTGCTCCTGCAGGCCTTCGCGGTAGCTCTTGCGCTTGAGGTCCGGCGCCACCTCGATGAGCTTCTCGACGCTGCCGTGCTCCTTGACCAGCCCGACAGCGCCCTTGGCGCCAATGCCCGGCACGCCGGGCACGTTGTCGCTGGCGTCGCCCATCAGGGCCAGCACGTCGATCACCTGCTCGGGGGGAACGCCGAAGTCCTCGCTGACGAGGGCGGGATCGTAGGTCTTGTCGCGCCCGGTGTGGAACATCGAAACGTTCTCACCGATGAGCTGGAAGAGATCCTTGTCGGCGCTCACCAGGACGACGTCGAAACCCTCTCCGGAGGCGCGGTCGGCGAGGCTACCGAGAACGTCGTCGGCTTCGTAGCCCTCAGCTTCCAGAATGGGGATCTGGTAGGCCTCGAGCACTCGCCGAATGTTGGGAAGCTGGGCCTTGAGATCCTCCGGCATGGGTGCCCGGTTGGCCTTGTACTCGGCGTATTTCTCGGTGCGCACCGTCTTCTTGCCAACATCGAGGGCGACGCCGATGTACTCCGGATCGTGATCCGCCAGCAGCTTGCGCAGCATGTTGACGAAGCCGAAGACCGCATTGGTTGGCTCGCCCTTCGAGCTCGACAGATTGCGGATGGCGTAGAAGGCGCGGAAGATGTTCGAGTAGCCGTCGACGAGGAACAGGCGGGGGCGCGATTCGGGCATGATGGCGGCATTCTATCGGCAGGAAACGGCCTCAGGGAGGGGGGACTCCGGGCCACCGGTCGCCGGTCGGCGAAGGTCCCGAAGGTGCCTCGATTCGGGGGCATCCCGGCTCAAATCGGGACCGAGGGGGAGGTTCGGCGGTGGCTTTTCCGTCCCCCACCCCGGGGCTGTAGGGAACGGGGCTCTAGCGAACGGGGCTGTAGGGAACGGGGCTTTAGCGAACGGGGCTGCTGGGACGACCTCCGACGAGATCCGGTCCCCCACCGGACCTCCGACCCGCACCGAGGTAAGCTAGCCCCGCCCACCCCGAAGCACGACTTTCGAAGGAGGATGGAATGGGAATCGTCTATTGGATTGTTCTGGGACTTGTCGCCGGTGCGTTGGCGAAGTTCATCATGCCCGGCAAGGATCCCGGCGGATGCGTCATGACGACCATCCTCGGGGTTGTGGGAGCGCTGCTCGGAGGGTTTCTCGGGAACTTTCTCGGTTTCGGTGGCCTCTCCGGCTTCAGCCTGCAGAGCCTCTTGATGGCGGTGGGCGGATCGGTGCTCCTGCTGTTGCTGTTCCGCATCATCCGTGGCAAGAAGTGATACCACCCAGGAGATTCCCGTGAGTCAGAAAGTCCGCATCGAATACTGCGTTGTTTGAAACTACAAGCCCCGAGCCGCCGGTCTGGCGGACGCGATCAAAGAGCAGTTCGGCCTCGAAACGGAGCTCGTGAAGGGTTCCGGCGGGGTCTTCGAGGTGACCCTCGGAAACGAGCTGCTGTTCTCGAAGAAGGCCCTCGGCCGTTTCCCCGATTCGGGCGAAGCGGAGGCCGCTCTGGCCGCCCGACTGAATGCTGCCTGAGCCTTCGAGGCTTACGCAACTCATGAGGCGGTGGGCCCTTGGGCTCGCCGCCTCGCTGTTTCTTGGCGCTTTTCTGAGCCTCGGCGCCCTCGCCGAGGACGGCTCCGACCGTCGCCCCTTCGCCCCTGAAGGCACGCCTGCCGACTACATGCCGGCGCGAGCCTTCGACCTCCTCCATGTCAAGGCCGAGGTCACCCTCGACTGGGACCAGCGTTCGGTCGCCGGCACCGCCACCAACGTCTTGACGCCGCTGCCGGCGGGCCTCGACGAGATAACCCTGCACGCCGCCGGGCTCTTGGTCTCGGAAGTTCGCCTGGTGAGCGAGCGGCGTACCCTCGCCTTCCGCCTCGACGAGGCGGCCCAGACCCTCACCGCCGATCTCGGCCGCCGCTTCGAGCCCGGGGAACGGTTGGAGGTCGCCATCACCTACCGCGCCGAGCCGCTGGCGGGCCTCTACTTCGTGGGACCGGACGACGCCTTTCCGGACAAGCCGAAGCAGATCTGGTCGCAGGGCGAGTCGACCTTCAACCGCTACTGGATTCCGACCTGGGACCATCCCAACGACAAGGCCACCAGCGAGCTGGTAGTCACCGTCCCGGCCCCGCTGACGGCGGTGAGCAACGGGCGCCTGGTCGCGGAGCGCAGCGACCGGGACGGCTGGCGCACCTTCCACTGGACGATGGAGCAACCCCACGCCACCTACCTGATCTCGGTGCTCGCCGGAGAGCTGGTGCGGCTGGAAGACTCCTGGCAGGACATCCCCCTCGCCTACTGGGTGCCGCCGGGGCGTGAGGTCGAGGGCCGCCGGTCGTTTTCGGAGACGCCGCGCATGATGACCTTCTTCTCGGACATCACCGGCCACCGCTATCCCTACGTCAAGTACGACCAGACCTGCGCCGTCGACTTTCTGTGGGGCGGCATGGAGAACATCACCGCCACCACCCAGAGCCTCGCCACGCTGCACGACGAGCGCGCTGCCCTCGATTACTCGAGCCGCGGCCTGGTGGCCCACGAGCTCGCCCACCAGTGGTTCGGCAACTGGGTCACCACCCGCCACTGGCGCGACGCCTGGCTGAACGAGGGCTTCGCCACCTACTTCGAGACCCTCTACCGCCTCGAGGCGGAGGGCGAGGAGGGCTTCGCCTGGCGCCTCGACGAGCTCGCCCAGCGCTACTTCGAGGAGGACGACGAGGAGTACCGCCGGCCGATCGTCACCCGCCGCTATCCGTTCCCGATGGCGATGTTCGATGCCCACCTCTACCAGAAGGGCGCCCGGGTGCTGCACATGGTGCGGGATCTCACCGGCGAGGCCGGCTGGCGCGCCGCCATCGCCGAGTACCTCGAGCGCCACCAGGACGGCTCGGTGACGACGGCGGACTTCCAGGCAGCGGTCGAGGAAACCACCGGTGTCTCTCTTGGCGCCCTGTTCGAGACCTACGTCTACGGCGCTGGCCACCCCGAGATCTCGCTGAGTTGGGAGTACGTTCCGGCCCGCGGGGAGGCCGACGAGCCCGGGGAGGTGCTCGTCGACGTCGCCCAGCAGGGGTCCCGACTGCGGTACCCGGTCGAGCTGATGGCGATCTTCGAAGATGGCCGACAGGAGAGCGTCCGCCGGCAGCTCCTCGACCGCGAGCAGCAGCTCCTGCGTTTCCCGGCCGGCGAGCGACCGGCGACGGTGGTCTTCGACCCGCACGGCACCCTGCTCGCCGAGATCAATCCCCTCCAGACTCTGGAGGAGTGGATCCTGCAGCTCGACCAGGCACCGTTCGCGGCACAGTTGCGGGCCGCCCGGGCGCTCAGCGAGCGGCGCGGCGCCGCCGTGGAGGCCCTCGAACGCTTGATCGACAGTCGGCGGTCCTTCCGCCTGCGCAAGGTGGCCGCGGACAGCCTCGGCACCATCGGCACCCGCGCTGCCTACCAGGCCCTCGACGAAGCGCTGCGCGCCCCGGAGAGCGCCGTCCGCGCCGCCGCCTTCGACGCCCTCGGCGATCTGACGGTGCGCGATGAGCTGGCCGACGAGATCCTGCCCCAACTCGAAGGCGCTCTGCGCAGCGACCCGAGCTACCGGGTGCGCGCCGCCGCCGCCCGCAGCCTGGGCAAGCTCCGCGCCGAGCGCAAGGCGGCGATCGCCCTGTTGCGCTCCGCCCTCACCCAGGAGAGCTACCGCGAGGTCATTCGCCGCGCCGCCCTCGCCGGCCTCGCCCGGCAGCAGGACCGCGATTCCTGGGAGGTCATCCTGACGCTGGCTCGCTACGGCGCCCCGCCGGCCAGCCGCAAAGCCGCCTTGGCAGCCTTGGCCGAGCTGGCGGAAGGCAGAGAGAAGCGACAGCAGGAGGTTTTCGCCCTGCTCCGCGACGTCCTCGGGGATCGCCGCGACTTGCGAGCCCGGATCAGCGCCGCCGAAACTCTGCCCAAACTCGGCAAGCCGGAAGCCCTGCCGCTGCTCGACGGGATCACCGCCTCGGCCCTCGATCCCCAACTGCGCCGGGCCGCGATAGCCTCGGCCTGGAAGCTGCGCCAGCAAACCAAGGGCGCCGACGACGACACCCGCTCAACGACCTCCCGAAAGAAGCGACGCCCATGAACCGACCGACCTCCCGTCTCGCCCTCCTTTTGACCGTCGTGGTCATCCTGCCTGCCAGCCTGGGAGCGGCGTCGATTCCCGCCGAGGAGTATGCCGAGCGCCGCGCTCGCCTGGCCGAAGTGATCGGTCCTCACGGCATCGCCGTGCTGCTGCCGGAGCACGCCAAGCACCGCAACGGCGATGTCGACTGGCCCTTCCGCCAGGATGACTCGCTGCTCTATCTCACCGGCATCGACCAGCACGACACCGCCCTCGCCCTGGTGCCGAGCGAGAAGCAGCACTCGGAGGTGCTGTTCCTCCTCGACCGCGACCCGCTGACGGAGGTCTGGAACGGTCGTCTGCTGTCGCGGGAAGAGGCGACGGCGGTCAGCGGCATCGCCGAGGTGGCCTCGGCGGACCGCCTGGAGCGCTTCCTCGACGCCGCCTTCGACGGCCTGCCCTGGGGTGAAACCAAAACCTACCGCTACTACCGTCCGGTCGGCCTGCCCAGGATTCACTCGGCGGCGCGAGCTGGCCTCGCGACCCTCTGGCTCGACCTCGAGTTCCGCACCACTCCTCAGGGTGAGGAGACGCCCGAGCAGCACCTCGCCGCGGAGCTACGGCAGCGCTATCCGGAAATCCAAATCCGCGACCTCTCGCCCCATCTGCAGGCCCTGCGCGAGCTCAAGAGTCCCGCCGAGCGCCAGCTCCTGCAGCGCGCCGTCGACATCACCGTCGAAGCCCTCGAAGCCAGCATGCGCCGAGCCAAGACGGCGACCCACGAGTACCAGGTGGAGGCCACCGTCGAGCACGGTTTCCGCGACCGCGGCGCCTGCTGCTGGGGCTATCCTTCGATTGTCGCCGGTGGCTTCAACGCCACCACCCTGCACTACAACAGCAACAACGATCCCCTCGACCGCGATGGCCTGCTACTGATGGACGTCGGGGCCGAGGTCGAGGGCTACACCGCCGACATCACCCGCACCTTCCCGGTGGACGGCACCTTTTCGGCACCCCAGCGGGAGATCTATCAGGCGGTACTCGCCGCCTTCGACGAGTGTCTGGCGACGATCCGGCCGGGCATCCTCTATCTCGACGTCCACGAGAAAGCCATCGAGGTGCTCGGCCGCGAGCTGCTCGCCCTCGGCCTGGTCACCGAGGCCAGCCGCGAGCAGACCGAGATGTATTACCTCCACGGTGTCGGTCACCCCATCGGCCTGCAGGTGCACGACGCCTTCGACCGCTCCCGCAAGCTCGAGGTCGGCATGGTGTGGACCCTCGAGCCGGGTGTCTACGTACGTCGTGCCGACGTCGAGGCCAGCGCCACCTTCCAGAGCCTCGGCGAGTCCGACCAGGCCAAGATCCGCCGCGCCCTCGAGCGCTACCACGGCATCGGCGTGCGCATCGAGGACGACCTCTGGATCGGGCCCGAAGGCGCCGAGGTGATGTCCAAGGCGCTGCCACGGACGGTGGAAGCGATCGAGGCCTTTATGGCGGGGGAATAGGCGGGCGCGACGTCAAACCTCCTGACACAACCCTGTCAGGAGGCCTTTGGGAGAGTCTTCCCAGCGGCGGCAGGGAGCCGTCGCGCGACTCTCACCAAAGGAGAATCTGCGATGAGCCACTCCGTCCAGTACACCGAGCTCCACACCCCGAACCCGCAGGAAGCCACCGCCTTCTACGGCGCCCTGTTCGACTGGCAGTCGAAAACCATCGAAACGCCGGCCGGCCCCTACATGGAGGTCACCAATGGCGACGGCCCGGTGGGCGGCATTTTCAACCGTCCCGACGGTGGCGACCCCCACTGGCTGATCTACATCACCACCGCCGACGTCGACGCCTCGGTGACGCGAGCTAAGGAGCTCGGCGGCTCGGTGCTGCAGGAAAAGCAGGAAGTCCCCGACATGGGCTACTACGCCATCCTCGAAGATCCCCACGGCGCGATCTTCGCCCTCTGGCAGGCCAAAGGCTGAGGATTCTTCGGAGCGATCGAGCAGCGATCCGGTCGCCTCGATAGCATCGAGCCATGCGTCGCGCCGATCGCCTCTTCCAAATCATCCAGACGCTGCGGCGACGGCGGCGGCGCCTGGCCACCGCCGCCGAGCTCGCCGAGCGTCTGGAGGTCTCGGAACGCACTATCTATCGCGATATTCGGGAGCTGGTGGATTCCGGCGTGCCGATTCGCGGCGAGGCCGGCGTCGGCTACCTGCTCGATCGCTCCTACGACCTGCCGCCACTGATGTTCGACGAGGACGAGATCGAGGCGCTGGTGCTCGGCGCCCGCATGGTGCGCACCTGGGGAGATCCGGCCCTCGCCTTCGCCGCCGAGAGCGCCCTGGCCAAGATCGACAGCGGCCTGCCCGGGGAGCTGCGCGAGCGTCTCGAGGCGGCCCCTCTCTTTGCCGTCAACTTGAGCCTCGACGACCCCACCGGCGACATCCTCGGCCGGCTGCGCACGGCGATCCGGGAGAGCCGCCGCGCCGTGCTGGCCTACGAAGACGCCCAGCGACGAGCCAGCCAGCGCACCGTTCGGCCGCTGGCTCTCTTCCACTGGGGCCGGACCTGGACCCTCGGCGCCTGGTGCGAGCTGCGGCAAGACTTCCGCAGCTTCCGCCTCGATCGCATCGCCGAGCTGTCGCCGGGCTCGATCTTCACCGCCGAGCCCGGCAAGACCCTGGACGACCTCTTCCGCCACTACCGCGAAGAGAGCGGCTGACGCCGCAAAACCTTTCTTTCCTCGGCGACCCTCTTCAACATTGCCGTTTTTTTGGCAATGCCATCGGTCCGGTGCGCATATCGCGATAACCGAGATGCGTAGCGTTCTCATGCAACTTATGATGAGCACCTCATAAACAACAGAAAGTAGGATGCCATGGACCAAGGCAAATTGTTGCGATGGGGAGCCCTGCTCGTCATTCTCCTGTCACTGCTGGTGACCCCAGGTACCGAGGCCCAGGAAGAGCCTCTCGGCTTCGGGGACAAGACCTGCTTCTGCTGGGTGGGTCTCGAAGGAGACGACGAAAAGCTGCTGCCGCTCAAAACGGACCTCGTGTTCCCAGGGCCGTTCAACGAAAGCGAAAAGAAGCGCAAGTGCTCCAAGCGATGCTCCGAGCTCTGCCGCGACGCCTTTGGCGACACGCAGAACCTCTGCGAGCAATTTGGACGACCGATGAGCCCGGACGAGGTCGACCGCTTGGGGTGCTTCAGCGTCGTCGGTGCCGACGACAACGACAACAACAAGTGGGACTACGACGGTCGCCCGTGCGCCGGCTTCGAAGGCTGTACGGTCGAATGCGACTGTCCGCCGGGCACCTGGTACGACCCCAACCGCGGTAGCTGCGTGCGCGGCGCCTGTCCGGTACCGGGGATGCCGAACGGCGACAAGGGCGGTGGTTTCTTCGCCTGGCAGGGCCAGCTCTACCAGGACGTGGCCGGAGCCCGAAACTGTCGCACCACTCCCCTGTGCACCGGCGGCTGCGACGAGGAGCCGGAAGAGGAAGAAGAGGTCGTTCCGTTGACTGCCACGGCGACTTCCGACTCGCAGCTGGGCTGCGATCGGATGGGTGCCTTCAACGGCGAGGTCACCGTCAAGGCCCAAGGCGGCACCGCCCCTTACGAGCTCAGCGGACCGCGCAGCGAGCAGGCGACCGAGACCGGACCCGGGACCTGGACGATCATCGGTATCGAGATCGGCACCCACACGTATGTCGTCACCGACGCCACCGGCGCCAAGAGGTCGGTTGAGGTGACCGTCGAGGATCCGCGTCCGCGGCTCGAGGTCGTGGATATCCAGCCGCCTTCGTGCTGCTACTGCAACGATGGCTCGGCCACCGCCACGGCTCAGGGCAACGGTCCCTTCACCTATCGTTGGCAACCGACCGACATACAACTATACGAGGCGCAGGCGACAACTTTGCCCAGCGGGGAACACCAGATCACCGTGTTCGACGATCTCGGCTGCCAGACGGTGAAGACCGTCACCATTCCCGTACCCGAAGGCTGCCCTACCGAGTCTGATGACCCCGGCACCGCACCGGGCGAAGGAGAGCCCTCGCAATCCGACGACTCCCCCCTCTGGAGACTCGGCCGCCTCGAGACCGGCCGCACCTATCCGACGAGCGTGACGGCTCGCAACGCCAACTGCCGCGGTCGCCGCGACTTCACCGTGAGAGCGGTCGATACGCCATGGCTACGCATCGTGGGTTCCGACCGTTTGCAGGGCATCAAGCGGGGCCGCGAGAAGAGCACCGAGGCCGAGATCGATCTGCGGGACGTTCTCCCGGGGGAGTACCGCGGACTGCTGCTCGTCGAGTGCGTCGACTGCCCCGCCAACTGCCGCCAGGACCGGCAGGAGATCGAGGTGACCGTCGAAGCCGTCGCCGGAGAGGGGTATTTCTAGCCTTTCCCAGGGGCTCGCGGCGTCCGCCTCGAGCCCCTCGAGCTCTACTGCCCGCAGTCGAAGAAGGCCCCGGTATCGAAGCGCGGCGGATAGGCCGTGCCCTGGGGGTTGAAGTACTCCTTCATCTCGCCGGTGGCGGTATCGGTGACTCGAATCGTCGTCTCGACGTTGGTCAAGCCGGTAGAGAACACCCAGAAGGCGTTGAAGGGCTCGACCTGGCAGCCATCGAGCACCTTGACCAGCAGCTCGACGTTGTTTTCGTCGAAGAACCAGAAGTAGCCCGATTCGGAGGTCAGCTCTCCGGCCCCGGCGATGCCGGCGGTGCCGTTGGGGATCTCCCAATCGGCCTCGACCGCGAAGCGCCCACCCTGCAGGCAGAGGCGATTGGCGCCCGGCGTGCAGTTGCCGGCTCCCTGGGCGAAGCTCTGAATCGCTCCCTGGGCAGTGCTGGTCCGCGGCACCCAACGCCAGCCCGGCGGCGGCTCGGCGTCGCAGGAGCGGAAGGCCTCGGTGTCCTGAGTCGGCACGAAAGACACCTCGAGGGCATTGCGCCGCAGCCAGCTACGGCCGGTCCAGGAGTCGACGACCTCGAGGGCGACGTCGGCGTTGGTCAGGCCAGCGGCGAACACCCAGTAGGCTGGCGAATCCTCCGCACAGCCGTCGAGAACCTTGAGGATCAGCTCGACGTTTTGATCGTCGACGAACCAGAAAGTGCCGGTGTCTCCGGTGAGCTCCTCGGCCCGCGCCAGACCGCGCCGCGGCGTGGCGTCGAAGGTCCAGCTCGCCCGCACCCGGAATCGCCCGCCCTGCAGGCAGTGGGTGAAGTCGTCCTCGATGCAGTCGAAGGGCTGCCCCGGAGTGACGACGAAGTCGATGTCGTCGACGGCCCCGGCGTTGGCGATGACCACCGGATCGCCGGCGGCGATGTCGCACACGAAGCCGTTGCAGGGCTGCCCTTCCCAGAGCTGGCCCTCGTAGGGGTCGAGCTCGAAAGGCGTGAAGATCACCCGGTACTCGCCATCGGGCACGCCGCGCACGCGGAAGCCGCCTCCCTGGCGCGGGCCGGCGTCGACCAGGAAGAGACCGTCTGGCGCGAACAGGCTGACCTGTCCCCCCACCAGCTCGCCGGTGGCGCCATCGCGCACCGTGCCGAGAATCTGCCCACCGACCTCGAGGCGAAACTCACCCTCCGAGCGCAGGCCGGGAGAGACCACGATGCCAGCTCCGGCGAAGGGGTCGCAGGTCGCCTGGAAGCAGGGCTGATCGGGGTAGGCTTCGGCGATGTAGTCGTCGAGGGGCCGGGCCGGATTGAAGCGCATGTAGTAGCGCCCCGGCACCAGGTTGTCGAACAGCACCCGGCCGGCGGAGTCGGTCCCCAAACCGATGAGCCGATCTCGGCCGGGCGACCAGAGCTCGATCACCTGGTTCTCGAAGGGAACCTCGGTGTCGCCACGCAAAGCGGTGATCAGGATCTCGCCACGACGATCGAGGGCGAAATCGATATCCGCCGTTTCCTGACCGAGAGCCACGGGGACCGCATCGCCGAGGGGTGGCACGCCGGAGAACCCCGGGTAGTAGTCGCCGCCGAAGGCTTCCGAGACCAGGCCGCCCCCGCTTGCCCGCAGGAAGTAGTCGCCGCTCTCCAGGCCGTCGATGCGATAACGACCATCGTCATCGGCAAACACTCGGTGGAAGGTGTTGCCGGCCCCGTCCGACAGGAAGACCAGCGCCCCGGCGACCGGAAGGCCATCCGACTGTCCGGTCACTCGACCGCTGATCACACCGCCGACGACGAGGGCGAAGTCGATGCCGGTGGTGGCATCGAAGCCCTCGACGACAACCTCGTCGGCGTCCTCCAGGGCAGGGCACAGCACCTGACCGCCAATGGTCTCGCCGCGAAAGCACGGTTTGTCGTCGTAGATCTCGTCGACATAGCCGGCGCTGTTCTCGGTGGAGACACGGTAGCCGGTCTCGGTCAAGCCGTAAAGGACGTAGCGACCCTCCGCATCGGTCTCCGCTCGCGGACCGAATACCGGGTTCGCCAACACTTCCACCCCCGCCAAAGGTGCGCCCGTCGACTCATCCGTGACTCGTCCCTCGATCGCCGGTGCGAGCGCCAGCTCGAAGGCCACCGCGACGGTGCCGCCCGCGACGATGATGATCGCCGTCGCCGCGGCGAAGTCGCAGTCGAGACCCGAGAGCAATAAGCGACAGGGCTCCGAGGGATAGGCCACCGTTCGGCGAGCGAAAGCACTGGCGGTGACGAAATACTCCCCGGGCTCGACGTCGTCGAGGGCGTAGCCGCCGTCGAGGGGCCGCGCGATCGCCACCGCGACACCTTCCTGCCAAAGCCGGACCACCCCTCCGACGATGGGCTCCCCCTCCTCGGCCGTCGTGATGGTGGCGCGGAAGGAACCGCCGGCCACGATGCCCCGGTCGAGCTGCGGCCGAGCATCCCCGCTCAGACCACGATCGCCAAAGGCGGCTTCCGCTGGGGTGTCGCCAACGGCAGGCAAACCCCAACCCGTACACAGCAGCACCAGAACGAGGGCCCCGCGGCCCATCCAACGTCCAGAGTCGTGCATGTCGAATATCTCCTCGACCGGTCTGGAAGACCGGTCGGCAAGGTCATCTATGGAGCAAAGCAAGCTGCATTTCTGCTCACATCTTAGTCGCCGGAGGGCGGTTCCGGGTTTATGGAAGGCTGAACAGAGGAAGGGATTCCCCCCGCGGGATCGGCGCCCGCGGGGGAAGGCACTGCGAGGGTTCTACGGCGTCAAGCCGCGGTCGAGCCGCTGCTCGCGAATGGCGTTCGGCGACAGGTCGACGCGCCCCTGACCCGGCACATCGATCCAGATGCGCAGGTCGACGTGGGCACCGTAGTTGCCACCGGTACCACCCATCACGCCGATGTTTTCGCCCTTCTCGACCCGCGATCCCACCTGCAGATCGGAGTTGTAGCTCTCGGCGTGAGCATAGGCGGTCTGGACCCGATAGTCCTGACCGTTGTAGCGGTAGGTGATGTCGGTTTCGACGTGGATTCGGTTGCCATAACTACCTTCCCAACCGACCTGAGTCACCCGACCGCCCCACCAGGGCCGAACCAGGCCGTCGGAGGTGGTGTAGTCGATGCCCAGATTGCGGTTGGCGCCGGGCAGGTTGGTGATCGTCTGAGGAGAATCCCCGAAGATCGCCTTGCTCGGACCCTTGTAGCTATGGTCGTGGTGCGGTTCCTGGAAGCCGCCGGTGGCGGTCATGTGATGCGGAACCCCGGGATAGGAGTAGACCGGATAGTTGGGCGAGGCCACCGCCCCTTCCGGGAACAGGCGCGTGCCGCCGCCGTTGAATCCGCCGTCGGAGGCGTCGAGCTTGCTCAGGGTGGTCTGCCCCACATCGCCCGTCGCCTGCAGCCGGTAAGCGGTCTGGAAGGCACGCACGGCGGAGGCCGTCTCGGCGGTATAGGCGTCACCGGACGGCGCGTTGAACCCGATCGCCCCGAGCCGGTTGTGGAGCTCCTGCACCGAGGCCCCCTGGGAACCAACGGTCAAGATGCCGCGACCAGCGCGGATATTGTCCGTGGAGGGGGCGTTGTAGCGCGCGCTCTGGGCGACGAGCAGATCGTTGCCCGGCGAGCCATTGGTCGAGAACGGCGATCCAACCTGCTGGAAGAGCGACGAATTCGGGTCCCCGACGAGGGTCCCGTCCGTGACGTTGCCACCGAGGGCGTTGGTCGTTCCGGCGTCCGTCTGAATTCCAAGGTCGCCATCGAAGCCGACGGCACCGGGATCGGCGCCCTGGCCGATCCTCTGGGTTATGGCTTCTGTAGACATCAATACCTCACTTTCACGATTCCCACCGGAAAAGGAGGCAAAGCGGTCACCGCCCTCCCCGGCAGGAGGTTTCGGAGCCTGCGTTCATTCTACTTAAAATATTCTGTTTCATCAATATATTGCCCGCCGCGACGAACACAGCTCGGCTCTCCCCGATCGAGGAGAGCCGAGCAAGAAGCCACCGCCGGGCGGCCCTACCGGGACAGCTCCGCCGCCCGCGCCGCGAGCCGGGCGAGCTCGATGGCCTCGGGGTTCTCAGGGCGCTCGGCGACCAGGGCGCGGGCCCGGCGGGCGACGTCTTCGAGGTCGCCCTCGCGAGCCCAGAAGGAGCCGCGCAGGATCTCCGCCAGCTCGGCCGCCAAGGCGGCTTGACGGAAGGCCGGAGAGGCCTCGTTCCAGCTCGTCTCCAGCTCACCGGCGGTGACCGTCACCGTTTGCTCGCGCCAGCGCTGATCGCGCGGGGCGCGATAGCGTAAGGTCAGGGTCGCCGCCGTCTGGCTCGAGCGCACCCCGGACTTCAGGCGCACCTCGTAGAGGGCGGTGACCCGATGGCCGGAGCCGATCTCGCCGCCATCGGAGGCGGTGTTGCGGAAGTCCTCGTCCGCCAGATCGCGGTTCTCGTAGCCGATCAGCCGGTAGCGGTCGATCACCTCGGGGTGAATCCGCACCTGCACCCGGGCGTCTTCGGCCACCGTCACCAGGGTGCCGTCGAGACCCTCGGCGAGAAGCTCGCGAGCCTCGGCGAAGGAGTCGATGTAGCCGTAGGTGCCATCCCCCTGATTGGCCAGGCGCTCGAGCAGGACGTCGTTGTAGTTGCCCATGCCGAAGCCGAGGGCGGTGAGCTCGATACCCGCTTCGCGCCCCTGGGAGATGGTCTCGAGCAGAGAGTCGGCATCGGTGGCGCCGACGTTGGCGACGCCATCGCTGCACAGCACGACGCGATTGACCGCTCCGGGACGAAGGTGCTCGAGGGCGAGCTCGTAGGCCAGCGCCAGCCCCGCCTGGGCGTGGGTCGATCCGCCCGCCTGCAAACCGGCGAGGGCGCTGCGCACGGCGAGCAGGTCGGAGGTCGATTCGACCAGGACTCGGGCGCGCTCGCCGAAGGTCACCAGCGTGACCCGATCACCGGCCCGCAAGCGGTCGAGCAGCAGGCCCAAGGAGCGGCGCACCAGATCGAGACGCCCGCCGCGCGACATCGAACCGGAGACATCGACCACCAGGGTGAGCGCCACGGCGGGGCGCTCGACGTCGCGGGCGGCCATCCGAAAGCGCAGCAAACGGTAAGCATCGGACTCTGTGAAAGGCGCCCGGGCACCCTCCGCGGTCCAGCGGAAGTCTTGCTCCACCGGCGCCTCATCGCCACGGTCGAGGGCGTTGACGATCTCTTCCACCCGCAGCGCCGCCGCCGGCGGCAAATCGCCGCCGTCGAGGTAGCGCCGCAGCAGGGTGAAGGAAGCTCGGTCGACATCGAGGGCGAAGGTCGAGAGCGCATCCTCGGCGCTGTCGAGGAAGGGGTTGACGCCACTGTGCTCGAAGAACATGTCGCCTGCCGGCTGGCCGTTGGGCTCGGCAGTACCACCGGTCGATGGCGGTGCCTCGCGATCATCCCGACGGATTGGAGAACCACCCCGAAACACCACTCCCTCCGAGGGCCGAGGCGGCTGTTCGATGACGATCTCCTCGAAAAGCGCTGCCTGCATCTCATTCTCGGGCAAGCCAGGCGGCTCCTCCAGCGCCTCGAGCTCCTTCTCGAGGGCCGCCTGCTGCTCCGCGAGGCTGGCGATCATCTGGTCCTGACCCATGACGCTGGTGTTCTCCCGCGACCGCTGATCGCTCTTCTGCTTGCGGGAACGTAGCGCTTCGTTGCGCTGCCGCAGCGGGGCGCGGGTCGACGGCCGGGACGGTGGCGACGGGGGGGGCGGCGGCGGCGGTGCGACTCGCCGCGATTCTTCGGCCGCAGGCGGCACCGCCTGGCCGTCCAAGAGAGCCGACTTCTTGGCTGCAGCCGGCGGCTCGGCCGGCGCAGGAGCCGGGCCCTGCGGCGCTCGCAGCGCCGCTTCGGGCGCCGCCGCCAAGGAACCGACGGCGAGCGGAGCTTCCTCCGCATCGCTGGGTTGCGGCGTCGGATCGCCCGGGGAAATGACGCGTCGACGCTTCGATTCTTCGCGGAAACGGTCGGCCTCCGGCGGATCTGCGCTCGGAGCCGCCACCGGTATCTGAACCGCTCGCTCTCGTCGCCCTGCCTCGAGCTCCTCGGACAAACCAACCGGGGAATCCTCGGCGGCCGATTCCGTCGCCACGTTGTCGGCAGCCTGACCTTCGGCGGCCGATGCGCCAGCCCGGCCTTCGACCATCGGCTCGCGCCAGGCCGACTCCGACTGCGCCGTCGACAGAGGCGGCGCCTGCTGCGAAACCCAATAGCCCACGCCACCACCGAGAATGGTCGTGGTGAGCACGGCGGCGAGCTGCCAGCGACGAGGCCGTCGACCGAAAGACTCCTCGAGCTGGGGCCGCGGAATCTCCGCCGGGATGTCGGCGCGCAGGCGCTCGAGGAGCTCGGACGGTGGCTCGGCGACCGACGGCGGTGATTCCAGCCGCCGCTTCAGCTCTTGCGAATCGTGGTGACGAGGATCCGCCGTCATGACGCCTCCTTGGCGAGCGCCCCGGCGAGCAGGGCGAAAGCCTTTTTCAGTCGTTTCCGAATGGCGACCGGGGTCACCTCTTCCTGGCGCGCGATCTCCTTGACCGGCAGCTCGCCCCAATAGTGCGCCGTCACCGTGAAACGCAGCGATTCCGGCAGCTCGAGAACGGCTCGGCGCAGCGCGTGGTCCTGGCTCGCCCGGCCCACCAGCTCGTCTGGCAAGGGCTGGGTCGAAACCGCTTCCAGCTCGTCGACCCCAACCAATCGGAAGGGCCTTCTCCGGTGGTTCAAGAAAGTGCGGTAGGCGATGCTGTAGAGCCAGGTGGAGAGCTTCGACCGGCCGTCGAAGCCGTCGAGGGCGGCCCATGCCTTGCGGTAGGTTTCCTGGGTGAGGTCGGCAGCGCGCTCGACGTCGCCGCCACAGAGACGGCTGAGGTAGCCGAAGATGCGGCGGTAAGTGCACTCCACCAACCGATCCGCCGCAGATCGGTCGCCGCTGGCCAGCTGTCGGGCCAGGCGTCCTTCGTCGACCTCGCGCATCGGCGCTGCCCTCCGGGGACTCGATTCGATGGCCTGGATTTCTTGCATGCTACCGGCTTGAGACACGGCAGCCGGCGGAAAAGAAACCGCTCGAGGGAAAAAACTTCGCGGCCTCCGATTTCGGCCTCCCTTCCGGGTTAGCATCGCCACGACGATGACCCAAACCGCTCAAGAACCCGATACCCAGCTCTGGGTTCGCCCCTTCGAGGCGGCCGACGTGCTGCCGGTGATTCGCCTCTACGGCCGCCTCAACCGGCGCCACGAGCCACTGCCGAGGAGCCTGCTGCTGGTCGGCCTCGAGGAGTTTTCCGAGGGCCAGATGGTGGCGATGGAGACTTCCCTGGCCGCCGATGGCGGGGAGCGTCTGGTGGGAGCCGCCTGCGCTCGGAGGGTGGGCTGGAACCAGGATCCGCCGCCGGACTGGAAGGGCTGCCTGGCGACGGCCGAAGAGGAAGCCAAGGCTCCCGACACGCTGTTCTCGATCCTCCGCCTGGAGGAGCCGGCGGGTCCGCGCGAGGCGGTGCGCGACCTCCTCCTCGAAGCGCAGCAGCGCCAGACCACCGAGATGGGATTGGCCCAGATGGTGACCGCCGCGCCCCTCAATGGCTATGCCCTGTTCGCCGCCGAGGAGGATCCCAACACCTACCTCGAGCGCGTGCTGGCCGGCCATCGCCACGACCCCGCTCTCGCCTTCTACCTCGAGCGCGATTTCGTTCCCGCCGGCATCGTCGCCGGCTACCCCGGAGGCGGCGGTGACGAAAAGTTCGGCCTGCTGCTCAGTTGGGCTTCCCCGACGCAGGTGAATTGACCGGGTCCAGGGCGTCGTCGGCCAGCACGAGCTGCGCCACCACCTCCATGTGGCCGGTCTGGGGAAAGAGGTCGACCAAGACCAGAGATTCGATGCGATAGGCCACCGCCAGCGCCTTGAGGTCGCGGGCGAAGGTCGCCGGATGGCAGGAGACGTAGGTCAGCCGCCGCGGTCGAGAGTGGAGCAGCACTTGACGCACCCGCGCCGCCAGACCTTGGCGAGGGGGGTCGACGACGACGCGGTCCGGCCGGTCCGCCAGATGGCCGATCCAGGTCTCGAGGGCCTGGGCATGGACCCGGGCGTCGGCGACACCGTTGGCGCGCAGGTTGCGACGCGCATAGCGCACCGCGACCCGATCGCCCTCGACGGCGGTGACGCGACGATAGCGCTGGCCGAGGGGAACCGCGAACAGGCCGACGCCGGCGTAGAGATCGAAGGCTTCTTGCCCTCGCCACGGACCGACCACGCGATCGATCAGCGCTCCGACCAGGCCACGATGCCCCTGGAAGAAGCAGCGCGCATCGAACTCGTACCCGAACCGCCGGCCGAGAGCGCGGACGGTCACCCGCAGAGCCCCCTGCGGTAGCCCCTCGACCGGCGGCGCCGTCGACACCCGGCCGCCATCGCCACAGACGAGGTCGACGCGCTTCGGTGCTCCGACCTCGAGGTGGGCCGGCAGCTTCGCCAACCAACCCTCGAGCGGCGGCGCCAACACCGGACACTGCTCGACCGGCACCAAGACCTGGCTACCGCGGGCGTAATAGCCGACCTCGGGCCGCTCGTCCCCGGTGATGCGGGTGTGGAGCTGGGTGCGCGAACGATAGCCCCAGGCATCGCCGGCGAGGATCTCCGGCACCGGCAAATCGAGACCGGAGAGGTGGCGCAGGGTTTCGGCCACCGCCAGGGACTTGTGACGCACCTGGGCGCGATCCTCGAGATGCTGCAAATCGCAGCCGCCACACTCGGCGAAATGGGAGCAGGGCGGGTGGCGCCGATCCGGACCGGGCTCGATCACTTCGACGATCTCGGCGCGCCCGAAACCGGAGCGCCGCTGCACCAGGCGAGCGCGCAGGCGATCGCCCGGCGCCGCCCGCGGGATGAACAGCGGGATGCCCTCGAAGCGCGCCAGGCCCTCGCCGCCGGCGATCAGCTTTTCCACCGTCACCTCGACCTCGTCGAGCTCGGCTAAGCGCGCCGTCAGGTTCTTGCGATCCTTCACCGCTGCTCCCTTCCGTTCATTCTTGATCCGGAATCCAATGAACCCGAATCGGCCGTTCGCCGAAGCTCTGCCGCACCCGGTGGGCGAGATCGGCCAGACGATGCCGGCGACTGAGGTGATGGAGGATCAGATCCTCGTTCTCGAGCCGATCGGCCCACGCCTCGAGATCCTCGAAGGCGAGGTGCTTGTAGCGCGCCGCTTCGGCCCGCCGGTCGCTCCCCAAATAGGTGCACTCGATGGCGAGGGCTCGAGTCCTCAGCAAACGCGGCTCGGACTCGAACACCGCCACGCTGGTATCGCCGCAATAGGAGAAACGATCGAGCTCGAACGCCTCCTCGATCTCGATCCCCTGACGGCGCAGCTCCGCCAGCTCCGCCGGGGCGCGACCGCGCAGCTCTTCGGCCAGGCGGTGGCGCTTCTCCACCAGGTGGTACCCGAGGCTCGGCAAGACGTGGTCGGTGGCAAAGGCCTCGACCCGGTACCGCCGGGTCAGGGTAACCCCATCACCCGCCTCGAGTCCCCGCAACTCGTAGCGGAAGGCGTGACCATCGAGCCGTTCCGCCGCCGCCACGAAGCGCCGTAGGTCCTCGACCGCCGCCGCCGGACAGTAGACCCGCGTCGTCTCAGCGCCGTCTCGGGCGTGACGCGACAACAGGAAAGGCAGGCCGAGCACGTGATCGAGGTGCACATGGCTGAGAAAGACGTCGCGCACCCCGGAAAGCTCGACGGCTCCCCGGCCGACATCGAAGGCCACGCCGGGAGGCTGAACCCGCAGCCAGGTCGCTTCCCCGGCGCGCGACCAGCCTTCGACGCACAGTCCCTCGAGCTCGAGACGATGCGGGATGTCTCTCGGCATGAAGTCGCGGTCCAGGGTAGAGGTTGGGCCGCAGCGGCTCGCCGGACCGGCTCGCCACGCTGGGCGGTGCCGATCCCCAAGGGAAACCGGCGCCACCCTGCAGGGATCAGATCTCGCGATAGAGCCAGCGACGAATCGGATCGAGGCGCTTCTGCAGCGACTCGCGATCGGGGTCGATCATCCACAGTGCCGCGGCGATCGACGACAGCAGCGAGTTGCCGTCCTGGGGCGTGAAGCAGAAGCCGACGATCTCCTGGTCGCGGCGCACCGCCAGGGTCGGCTCCACCACCACCGTCTGGGAGAGGATGCGGCCGTAGTAGCCGTGGTCGCGGCCGAAGCTGAAGATCAGATTGGCGTGCATCTTGTCGGTGATCGCCACCCGGTGATTGGAGCGCAGGCGCTCCATGACCTCTTCCTTCGAGGTCGCCTTGTCGAGCTGGAGATCGAACCAGATCGAGTGCATGTACTGGGTGTTGAGCTTGACCGCGCTCGAGAACAGATTGAGGTCGAACCCTTGAGTCCTGAATAGGTGATTGGCGTCCTTGGCGTGGTGGGTGCCGAAGTCCGGGTCGCTGTGCTTGCCCACCGTCGGCGCCGGCACGAAGCTCGACACCTGGGTGATGTCATTGGCCCGCCGCATGCAGACGAAGGTGCCGCGCTCCAGGTGGTTGGTGCCGTCGGCGTCCATCGCCAGGGTCTTGATCAGGGTGGTGATGTTGTGGGTGTTGCAGGACACCACCATCACGAAGCGGTCCTCGCCGGGCACCAACACATCGTCGTTGACGCCGCGCGCATAGGGCTTTCCGAAGCCGAACTCGCTGCCCTGGGCAAGGAAGCCCTTGGGCCCCTGGAGGTCCTTGTAGAAGGCCTCCTTGTTCTTATTGCCGGCCGGAGTGCAGTCGATCACCACGGTGGCGCGCTCGAGGGCCTGGTCGGCATCGAAGCTGACCTCGTGGCCGAGAGCTTCGAAATCCTTCTTGACCTCCGGATCGACGGCGAGCTTGGCGCCGCGGGCCATCAGGTGCCCGATCTTGGCGCGATCGGACTCCAGCGGCGTCCGCTTGTGGAAGGTGACCTCGTCGATCTCGAAGTAGTGCGCGAAATCGGTAAAGAGGCCGATCAGCGGTTCTCCGATCGTGCCCGTCCCGACGATATGGACAACCTTTTTCATCCCATCTTCCCCTTATTTGGATTGGTTCCGAAGGCCCTGGAACAAGAGCCTGGGCAAGGCTAGCACAGGGAATGCCGCGAAAGCCGGGGGGCCGAGCGGTCGTCGCCGCCGCTGCCGCCGCGCCCTCCTTCGACCGTCTCGCGCTACGACTTGCCGCCCAGGACGACCAGCGCATCGCCCGAGGGCTCTTCGGGCTCCTTGGCGCCGGCATGGCGAGCACCGCCGCGCCAGGCCGGGTCCCGGCGGGCGAACTGATCGAGAGGCTCCGGAACGGTCAGCTCTCGGCGCCGCTGGCAGGAGGCTCCCTCGCACTCGTAGGTGTAGACGTTGGCTTCGTCTTCGCGCCGGAAGGCGGCGAGGGTCGGGTAGGTCTCGCAGACCATACAAACCAGCGACAGATTGCGCAGGTGGATGCGATCGCCGGGCAAGCCGCGGGCCAGCGCATCGAGGGCCTCCGGCACTTCGATCTGAAGCCCGCCAGCGCAGCCACAGTCGAAACCGTAGACGTTCCAGTCGTCACGCCGGTCGCGGTCGTCGGTGATCTGCGCCGGCCGGCCACAGTCGAGACATTGCAGGTTGAGCTGAGCGATGTCGAACAAGAATCCTCTCCTCGACGCAGCCTACCAAGGGATTTCGTCCTCGGCCAGGCATGCGATAGCTTCCCCTGTCATGATGCTGCGACGCGCCGCGATCCTCACCCTGACGACCCTCCTCGCCGCCACTTCCCTGGCAGCCCAGGAGGGTGAGTTCTCGTCCGAGATCTCGGTCAATCTGGTGCTGGTGCCGGTGGTGGTGCGGGACAGCCGGGGAGGGTTCGTCAGCGGCCTCGAAGCCGACGATTTCCGCCTCACCGTCGACGGCAAACCGGTCGAGATCGAGACCTTCGACGCCGGTGCCGACGCTCCGATGAGCCTGGTCTTCCTGCAGGACCTGTCGGGCAGCATGGGCAACGGCGGCAAGCTCGAGGCCAGTCAGCGCACCCTCACCTACTTCCTCGCCCGCGCCCAGGAAGGCGACGAGCTAGCCCTCGCCAGCTTCGCCAGCGGCCGTTTGGGGATCGACATTCCGTTCACCCACGACCTCTCCGTCTTCCGCGAGGCGATGGCCCTGTGGAAGCCCTACGGCACCACGGCGCTGCACGATGCGGTCGCCTGGATCCCGGAGATCAGCGATGACGGCCGCCACCCCAAACGCGCCGTGGTCCTGGTCACAGACGGCGTCGACAACGCCAGCACCCTGACGCCGGCGCTGGCCCGCAACATGGTTCAGAAGGCCCGCCTGCCGGTCTACATTCTCGGGCTCGGCGAGGGCTCGCCGACCGCCGAGGGGACCTTCGCTCCGCTTCTCCAGCGGCTCGCCCGGGCCACCGGTGGGCGCTTCTTCTCGGCCACCTCGCCGAGCGACATCTCGCGCGCCTCGGTGACCGTCATCGGCGAGCTGCGCAGCCAGTTCGTGCTCGGCTTCCATGCCACCAGCAGTGGGCCGCGGGCCTACCGGCCGATCCGCGTCGAGGCCAAGAAGCGAAGCTACCGGGTGACCCACCGCCAGGGCTACCGGGGAGGACCTCCGGCACCTTGACGTACACTCCGCGTTGGACAGACTGATAGAATTGTTGGACTTTCTCTAGTGGCGGCCCTCCGGCCGTCTCCCCAGAGCAAGGAGGATTTGATTATGCGAAAGCTGATGACGATTACGCTGCTCCTGGCCGTTGCGGCCACCGGCTGTGCCACCAAAAAGTACGTTCGCGACCAGGTTTCCGAGGGCACCGACCCGCTGGCGACGCGCATCGACGGCGTCGAAGGACAGGTCGAAGCCAACCAGACCGAGATCGGTGAGCTCGAGAGCGGGCAGGAAGCCATGCAGGGCGAGCTGACGGGCGTGTCGAAGACCGCCCAGGAGGCCCTCACCCGGGCCAATGACGCTGGCAAGCTGGCCGAGGGCAAGTTCCTTTTCGAGACCGTGCTGGCGGACGACAAGGTGCGCTTCGGCTTCGAGAGCTCGAAGCTCTCCGACGAAGCCAAAGCGGCCATCGACGAGTTTGCCGCCCAGCTCAAGAGCCAGAACAAGAATGTCTTCATCGAGATCCAGGGTCATACCGACTCGACCGGTAACGAGGCCTACAACGAGAAGCTCGGCCTCGAGCGCGCCAACGCCGTGCGCCAGCACCTCAGCAAGGCCCACGGCATCGCCCTCCACCGGATGAACGTCATTTCCTACGGCGAGGCGGAGCCGGTGGCCGACAACGGCGACCGCGACGGTCGCGCCCAGAACCGCCGCGTCACCCTGGTGGTTCTGCAGTAGCCTCCGTCCCAGCGACGGATCTCAGAACGGGCGCCTCCGGGCGCCCGTTTTTCATGCCTTCAAGGGCCCTCGGAGCTCTCCTCGGGATCGCTGTGACGGTGCGCGGTAAACAGAGGAAGATCTATGCCCCGACAGCCAATCCTCGGAACAAAGAGGATTCCTCTGGCGCTGAAAGATTGGGCCCAGATCCCGCGATTCGCTGCGTCAAGCCCTGGCGCAGATCGAAGCGGAGACGCCCGAGCCGCTGCTGAGCGACTGGTATCGGCTGAAGGTAGGCGGGGTCAGCCCGCCGGGATCTCGCCGCTGACGGCCTCGTCGAGCAGGTCGCGGATCTCGTCCGCCTCCATCACGCCCGGGCGAAAGTAGGTCACCCGGCCCTCGGCGTCGGCGATCAACAACGTCGGCAGCGCCACCACGCCGAGCTCGAAGGCGAGCTCTTCGACGGGATCGAGCAACACCGGGTAATCGAAGGGCTTGCGGCTGACGAACTCCCGCACCGTCGACTCGTCCTCGCCGATGGCGATGGCGAGGAACTGCACCTGATCGGGATCGATCTCCCGGTACAGCGGCGCCAGGATCTCGGCCTGCTTGTGGCAGGGCACGCACCAGGTGGCCCAGAACTCGAGCAAAGTGACCTTGCCCTGCGCCTCGGCGAGGGCGAACTTTCCGTCGTCGAGGCTGTCCAGCTCGAAGGGCGGCAGCGGGCTGCCGAGCTCGATGGCGCCCTCGAGGAACGGCGGCTCCGGCTCGGGAGCGGCACAGGCGGCGAGGACGAGGGCGAGGGCGACGAGGAGTGCGTGGGAAAGGCGCATAGCCTTGGCAGCATAACCCGAGCGCCCGAGGGAAGGAACCGCCCGCCGAGCGAAAGCGGGAGCGGCGACCCCGGCTCCGGCGACGGCAACGCCGACGAGGTCGGTGACGCCCTCGAATGAGCGGCCCTGCATTTGGGGAGAGGACGCGCGACATGCGCGTCCGGCCAAAGGGGGGCGCCCTGAACTATCGATGGAAGATAGCGAGCCGTCTGCCAATCAGCAGACGGCTTCCGAGCCCACCGAGCGAGGCGGCGCCGGAGGCGCCGAGGTTGGAGGGTGAGCCCGCACGACATGTGCGGGCGGGCGAGGCGGCGCCTATACATCCACGAAATCGGTTGATAACAGCAAGCCGTCTGCCAAACAGCAGACGGCTCCCGAGCCCACTGGGCGAGGCGGCGCCGTAGGCGCCGAGGTTGGGGGTGAGCCCGCACGACATGTGCGTGCGGGCGAGGGGGGCGCCTTTAGCCCCCCTGAAACGACCGAGCGCTGACGAAGCCGCAGGGCGGCTTCGTCAGCAGCCTGCTAGCTGCAACCGCTGGTGGAGCCGCAGTTGTTGCACTTGTAGCAACTGCCGTTGCGCACCATGATCGCGCCGCAGGAGTGACACGGCGGCGCGTCCTGCTGGTAGAGGAAGGTCACCTTGGCGTTACTGGTGGTCGCCGCCGCGGTGTCAGCCACCGTCTCGGCGAGCTGGCGCGACGGTTCGGCCTTCTCCACCGCGTCGAGGGCCGCCGACGCCTCGTTGCTGAGCGACGCCTCCTCTTCCCGCAGAACCACCCCGGCCGCCACCTTCTCGTCGCGCGCCAGGAACTTCGACGCCAGCCAACGGAAGATGTAGTCGGTCACCGACTTGGCGATCGGGATCTCCGGGTTGCGGGTGAAGCCGGACGGCTCGAAGCGCGTGTGGCTGAACTTGTCGACCAGGGTCTGCAGCGGCACGCCGTACTGCAGGGCGATCGAGATGGCGGTGGCGAAGGCGTCCATCAAACCCGAGATGGTCGACCCTTCCTTCGCCATGGTGAGGAAGATCTCGCCCGGCATGCCGTTCTCGTAGAGACCGACGGTGATGTACCCCTCGTGGGCTCCGACCCGGAACTTGTGGGTGATCGCCCGCCGCTCGTCCGGCAGCTTGCGCCGCCGCACCGACGGCGCCGTCGCATCGCTCGTCTCGACCTCGTCCTGCTTGGTCGAGAGCGGCTGGCTGCGCTTGCTGCCATCGCGGTAAATGGCCACCGCCTTCAGCCCCAGGCGCCAGCTCTCGAGGTAAGCGTCCTGGAGATCTTCCGGCGTCGACTCCTCCGGCAGGTTGACCGTCTTGCTGATCGCGCCGGAGATGAAGGGCTGGGTCGCCGCCAGCATGCGGACGTGCCCCATGTAGTGAATCGACCGCTGGCCGTTGGCCGCCTTGAAGGCGCAGTCGAACACCGACAGGTGCTCGTCCTTGAGCGCCTCGGCACCTTCGATGGTGTCGTTCTCGTCGATGTACTCGACGATCGAACGAATGTCTTCCTTGTCGTAGCCCAGGCGCTTGAGGGCCTTGGGCACGGTGTTGTTGACGATCTTGATCATGCCGCCGCCGACCAGCTTGCGGTACTTGACCAGGGCGATGTCGGGCTCGACGCCGGTGGTGTCGCAATCCATCATGAAGGCGATGGTGCCGGTCGGCGCCAGCACCGAGATCTGGCTGTTGCGCAGACCGTCGGCGTCGCCGAGCTCGATGGTGGTGTCCCAGGAAGCCTTGGCGGCCTGCAGCAGGTCCATCGGCACGTGGGCGACGTCGATGTCCTTGAGGGCATCGCGGTGCTTGCGCATCACCCGCATCATCGGCGCGCGGTTGATTTCGAAGCCGGCGAAGGGCCCCTTGACGGCGGCGATGCGGCCGGACTGGGCGTAGGCCGAACCGGACATCAGGGCGGTGATGGCGCCGGCGTAGTCGCGACCGGCATCCGAATCGTAGGGCAGGCCACGGGCCATCAGCAGCGCGCCGAGGTTGGCGAAGCCGATGCCGAGGGGACGGTAGAGATGGGAGTTCTCGGCGATCTTCGGCGTCGGGTAGCTGGCGTTGTCGACGATGATCTCCATCGCCGAGATCACCACCTCGCAGGTGTGGCGGAAGCTATCCGTGTCGAAGCCCTCGTCCTCGTCATAGAACTTCAGCAGGTTGAGGGACGCCAGGTTGCAGGCGGTGTCGTTGAGAAACATGTACTCGCTGCAGGGATTGCTCGAGTAGATGCGATCGGTGTTGGCGCAGGTGTGCCAGTCGTTGATCGTGGTGTCGTACTGCATACCCGGATCGCCGCACACCCAGGCCGCCTCGGAGATCATGTCCATCAGATCGCGAGCGCGGTAGGAGTCCATCGGCTGGCCGTCGGTGACCGCCCGGGTCTGCCACTCGTTGTCCGCTTCGACCGCCTTCATGAAGTCGTCCGAGACCCGCACCGAGTGGTTGGCGTTCTGATACGAGATCGAGTCGTAGGCGCCGCCCGGAACGTTGAAGGCACCGTCGTAGCCGGACTCGATCAGGGCCCAAGCCTTCTTCTCCTCGATCTCCTTGCACTGCACGAACTCGACGATGTCCGGATGGTCGACGTCGAGGATCACCATCTTGGCGGCGCGACGCGTCTTGCCGCCGCTCTTGATGACGCCGGCGAAGGCGTCGAAGCCCTTCATGAAGGAGACCGGGCCGGAGGCCGTGCCGCCGCCGGCGAGATGCTCCTTCGAGGAGCGCAGGGACGACAGGTTGGAACCGGTGCCGGAGCCGAACTTGAACAGCATGCCCTCGGTGCGGGCGAGGCCGAGGATCGACTCCATGGTGTCTTCCACCGAGTTGATGAAGCAGGCCGAGCACTGCGGCAGCTCCTCGATGCCGACGTTGAACCACACCGGCGAGTTGAAGCAGGCGAACTGATTGAGCAGGATGTGCTTGAGCTCGGCATGGAAGGTCTCGGCATCGACCTGACTGGCGAAGTACCCCCCATGGCGTCCCCAGTCGGTCATCGTGTCGACCACGCGGCTGATCATCTGGCGCACGCTCGACTCCCGCTGGGGCGTGTCGAGCTGCCCCCGGAAGTACTTGCTGACCACCACGTTGGTCGCCGTCTGGGACCAGAACTTCGGGACCTCGACATCCTTCTGCTCGAATACCGACTCACCCTTTTCGTTGGCAATCAGGGCATCACGCCGTTCCCATTCGACCGCGTCGAAGGGGTCGACGCCGGGCTCCGTGAACTTCCGCTCGAACACGAGCCCGGGGGAGGCGGCGCGCGGCGCTTCGTCTCCCAGGGATCCCGACCGATTGCTCGGGTTATGCGACTGGATGGTCGGTTCGGTCGCCATCTTCTCTCCTTAGAATTCTCAACTGAACGTTTCGCTCTACGCCGACACTTCTCGAGGTCACGGAATGGACTGCAAGAACTACAGAAAACAACGAGACAAGGCAGAGCCGCGCGGGGCCTAGCCTCGCCGCTCGTTCTGCCCAATCCGGGGTCCCACTTCCCGGAGACGCAAGTTCGACTCGAAAGTCGAGGTGTAGGATAAGCACTACATCTTGTGGTGTCAAGAGCGAGAAAGCAGACATCTTGTGTCACGGCGCGGCGTTGTCGAGCGCGCTGCAAACCCTTGGAGGGGCTTGCCTAGCGGCGATTCGAGGGCACTTCCGGCCGCTTTCGAGGGGTGCATATAATCCGCTCCATGGGGAGCCCATCGAAGAGCGCCGAAGAGCGCCGTACGACATCCGACATCACGGTCGAGCCGAGCTACGGCTCGGCGACCGAAGGAGGTGAGGCACCGGGACGCTTTCCCTTCACCCGCGGCCTCTATCCGGAGATGTACCGCAAGCGTCTCTGGACCATGCGGCAGTATGCCGGCTACGCCAGTGCCGACGAGTCGAACGCCCGCTACCGCTACCTGCTGGCCCAGGGCACCACGGGCCTGTCGGTGGCCTTCGACCTGCCCACCCAGATCGGCTACGACTCGGACGAGGCCATCGCCCGCGGCGAGGTCGGCCGAGTGGGCGTCGCCATCGACTCGATCGACGACATGCGGCGCCTGTTCGACCAGATCCCGCTGGATCAGGTCACCACCTCGATGACGATCAACTCGACGGCGGCCATCCTGCTCGCCCTCTACCTGGCGGTGGCGGAAGAGCAGGGCGTCTCCTGGGAGCAGGTCGGCGGCACGGTTCAGAACGACATCCTCAAGGAGTATGCCGCCCGCGGCACCTACATCTACCCGCCCGGTCCCTCCCTCCGGCTGGTCACCGACATCATCGCCTTCTGTGCCGACCGGGTACCGCGCTGGAACACCATCTCGGTTTCCGGCTACCACATCCGGGAAGCCGGCTCGACCGCCGTCCAGGAGGTCGCCTTCACCCTCGCCAACGGCCTCTGCTACCTCGAGGCGGCGATCGAGCGCGGTCTCGACATCGACGCCTTCGCGCCGCGGGTTTCCTTCTTCTTCAATGCCCACAACAACTTCCTCGAAGAGGTGGCGAAATTTCGCGCCGCGCGGCGCCTGTGGGCCCGGCTGGTCAAGGAGCGCTTCGCGCCGCGCAACGAGCGCTCCCTCTGGCTGCGCTTCCACACCCAGACGGCGGGCTCGACGCTGACCGCCCAGCAGCCCCAGAACAACGTCGTGCGGGTGGCGCTGCAGGCGCTGGCGGCGGTCTGCGGCGGCACCCAGTCGCTGCACACCAACGCCCTCGACGAAGCCCTCGGCCTACCCACCCAGCAAGCCGCCCAGATCGCCCTCCGCACCCAGCAGGTGATCGCCCACGAGAGCGGCGTCGCCGAGGTCGCCGACCCCCTCGGCGGCTCCCACGTGGTCGAAGCCTGGACCGACGAGATCGAGGCCCGCGCACTCCAGTACATCGCCAAGATCGACGAGCTCGGCGGCGCCCGCGCCGCCATCGAGCAGGGCTTCCAACAGGGCGAGATCGCCGACGCCGCCTACGCTCACCAACGCGCCCTGGAGGACGAGAAGACGCGCGTCGTGGGGGTCAACGCCCACCGCGTCGAGGAAGAGGAGCCCACCGACATCCTGGAGATCGATCCCCGCCTCGAGGTCGAGCAGGTCGAGCGCCTGCGCGCCTTCAAAGAGCAGCGCGACGCCGGCGCCGTCGACCGAGCGCGCCACGGTTTGCGGCAGGCGGCCGGCGAAGATCACAACCTGATGCCTCCGATCCTGACGGCGGTGCGCGCCGGCGTCACTCTCGGCGAGATCTCCCACACGCTGCGCGAAGTCTTCGGCGAGCATCGCGACACCGGCTTCGACTAGAACGACCCAGCGCTCCCCACGACGACCCTCCGAAACTCTCGCCCTCGACACCCGCCACAACCCGATCACCACCGGCACAACCCGATCACCACCGGCATGCAGAGCCTCGTCATAGCCCTCGAGCCGGATCGCCCGCTGGCCGACCAACTGGCTGAGATCGAGTGCGCGCAGCCCGATCTGGTTCTCGCCTGGCTGCCTCCCGGCGACGGCCTGCAGGATGCCCTCGAAGCCCTCGCCAACCGCTGGCCCGAAAGTCCCGTCTGCGGCAGCGAAGCCGTCCGTCAGTTCGTCGACGGCCACACCTGCCGTGACGGCGTCCTGCTGCTCCTCGAGCTCGAGAACCCCGCGAGCCGGGTCACGGTGGAGGTGTTCGACGAGGCCACCGGCGCCGCCGAGTTCGGCCATCGCCTCGCCGACGGCTCCCAGCACCACCAGAGCGGCCTGATCCTGGTCGACGGCCTGCGCTTCTCCCTCACCCGGGCCCTCGACGCCCTGCAGTCGAGCCTCGACGGCGGCTCCTGCCGTACCGTGATGGCCGGCGGCAGAGCATCCCAGGGAGCCCGCTTCGAAGGTCCTGGGGCGCGCGTCTTCTCGAGCCGCCGAATCCTTCCCGCCGGCGCCCTCGCGGTGTGGTTCGACGGCATCGAGGCGTCCCTCGAAGTCTTCGCCGAGTGGCAGCCGGCAGGGCCCTTCTACACCGTCACGGCGGCCGACGGCAGCACCCTCTACGAGATCGACGGCGAGCCCGCCACCACCTGGTTTCGGCGCTTCTTCGAGGTCGAGGGAGAGCTCGCCCCGCTGCCCTTCTCGGCGCTGCGGTTCCCGCTCATTCTGGAGGGCGCCGACGAGGATCGCCGCGGCCTCTTCCGCACCTTGCGAGCCTTCGACGATCCCCCCGGCTGCGTCACCTTTTGGGGTGACTTTCGCATCGGCGAGCGAATTCGCTTCGGCATCCCGAGCGACAAGTCTCTGCTCCAGGCCGGCTACCGCCGCGCCCTCGCCTCCTCCTTCCGCAGCGAGGTCGGTCTGCTGTTCTCCTGCTACGGCCGCGAGGTGCTCCTCGGCGAGCGCGCCGAGGAAGAGCCGGCCGATCTCCACCGCGCCCTCGGCGGCGCCCCGCTGGCCGGCCTCTCGACCTTCGGCGAGATCGGACCCAGCCGTTCCGGGTCGATTGCCCTCTACAACCAGACAGCGATTCTGCTGCGCCTCCGGGAGCTGCCGCGATGAGCGATCCCAGGACCGAAAACGCCATTCTGCGCAATCTCCTGGCGCACACCACCCACGCCTACGAGCAGCAGGTCAAGGCCCTCTCGGCGGAGAAAGAGCTCGCCCTGGTGACCCTCGCCTCGATCGCCGACGGCGTCATCACCACCGGCCCGGACGAACGCGTCGAGTACCTCAACCCGGTGGCCGAGCACCTCACCGGCTGGAGCGCCGACGAGGCCCGCGACCGGCCCCTCGACCAGGTTTTCCGGCTGGTCACCGAATCCACCGGTGAGCCCATCGAGCCGCCCCCCGGTTGGAGCCTCGCCAAGCACGGCACGGTGCGGCTGATGGATCGCACCACGCTGCTGCGCCGCGACGGCGCTCGCTTCGCCGTCGAGAGCTCGCTGTCGCCGATCCGCGACTCCGAGGACCGCCTCCTGGGCACCGTCATCGTCTTCCAGGACGTCTCCGAGAAGCGCCTTCTGGCCCTCCAGCTCGCCCACCAGGCGACCCACGACGCCCTCACCGGCCTGCTCAACCGCCAGGCCTTCGACGCCCGCCTCTACGCCGCCCTCGACAAGGCCCGCAGCTCGAAGCGAACCCAAGTGCTGGCCTACATGGATCTCGATCAGTTCAAGGTGGTCAACGACACCTGTGGCCACTTCGCCGGGGACGAGCTGCTGGTCCGGGTGACGGCCCTCCTGCAGGAGACGATCCGAGAAGACGGCATCGTCGCCCGCCTCGGCGGCGACGAGTTCGGCCTCCTGCTGTCGGCCGACAGCCGCGCCAAGGCCTTCGATCGCGTGACCGCCATCCACCGCTCCCTCGACCAGCTCCGCTTCCTGTGGCAAGACAAGTCCTTCGCCTGCCGCGCCAGCATCGGCCTGGTGCCCCTCGGCCCGCAGTTCGAGAGCGTCGCCCACCTGATGAGCGCCGCCGACCACGCCTGCTACGTGGCCAAGGACAAGGGCCGCAACCGTATCCAGGTCTACCAGCCGGCGGCCGCCGAGTTCGTGCGCCGCCACGGCGAGATGAACTGGGTGGTGCGCATCCAACAAACCCTCGAAGAAGACCGCTTCCGCCTCTACGGCCAAACCATCCGCCCGACCGTCCAGGACGGTCGGAGCAAGCGCTCCTTCGAGGTCCTGCTGCGCATGGAAGAGGCCCCCGGCGAGGTCCACAACCCGAGCGAGTTCATTCGCGCCGCCGAACGCTACGGCCTGATGCGCAGCATCGACCGTTGGGTGCTGCGCACCACCCTGGCGACCCTCGCGGAGCTCGAGCCGGCGGAGCTCGACGGCGTCGAGCTCTGCTGGATCAACGTCTCGGCGGTGTCGATCGGCGACGAGAACTTCCTGCGCTTCGTCCTCGAGCAGCTCGCCGAGACCGGCGTGCCGACGGACAAGCTCTGTCTCGAGATCACCGAGACCGCCGCCATCGCCAACCTGCATCAGGCCAAGGGCTTGATCCAGGAGCTGTCGAGCCGCGGCTGTCGCTTCGCCCTCGACGACTTCGGCAGCGGCATGTCCTCCTACGGCTACCTCAAGGACCTACCGGTCGACTTTCTCAAGATCGACGGCCACTTCATCCAGGACATGGTCACCGACCGCCTCGACCGCGCCATGGTCGAGTCCATCCACCGCCTCGGCCACCTGCTCGGCATGAAAACCGTCGCCGAGTCGGTCACCAGCCCCGCCGCCGAGAAGCTCCTCGCCGAGATCGGCGTCGACTTCATCCAGGGCCACTGGGTCGCCGAGCCCAAGCCCCTGGAGGCCCTGGCGCGGGATTGAGCCGGCGCCCGGCGGACGATCAGGAAACGCTCGCCGACCAGGCCAGGGTGTCGCCGGACTCGAAGCCGTCGACGAAGATCGGACAGGCGTTGGCGGGATCGCCGTCGTCGCAGTCGACGTCCGCACACAGGCCATCATCGTCGCCGTCGCCGGTGGCGTCGTCGCCGAAACAGAGATCACAGCCGTCCGGAACCTGGTCGCCATCCTCGTCGGCACCATCGTCGAAGCCCGGGCAGACATCGGAGCCATCGCACACCCGATCGCCATCGCTGTCGCCGGTTGCGTTGTCTCCCATGCAGAGATCGCAAGCGTCGCCGATCTCGTCGAGGTCGCCGTCGGCCTGGTCCGGATCCGCCACCGCCGGACACAGATCGGCGGCATCGGTGACTCCATCTTCGTCGCCGTCGCGGGCCTCGAAGGCCCCCGCATCGCAGGCATCGGCGAGGTTGGGCACGCCGACGACGTCCTCCCGCCGCAGCTGGCCGCGGGCATCATCGAAGACTCCGGACTCGCCACAGCTTCCCCAGTCCACCGCCCAACTGGTCTGGTCAATCGCCGCCGTCGGCAGGCAGGAGCCATCGGGCAGGGTCCCGTAACAGCCGTAGTCGGCCACCGGATAGAGCTCGGGATCGAGCCCGACGATGTCTCCGAAGGCCGCGAACTCACAGGTCGCATCCGGTTCGAGCACCAGGTTGTAGCCGGAGGAGGAGACGACGCCGGCGGCGAAGCAGTCCTCCGCCAGCGGGTCCTCCTCGGCTCGCGTGATGGTGTTTCCGCTGACGATCGAGTTGCTGATCGCGAGCTCATCGCTAGCGGCGATGTAGAGGCCGCCGCCCTCGGCGTCGCCATCCGTCAAGCCGGGATCGGCATCGCCGGCGATCGCCTGGTTGCCGGTCAGGGTGAGATGGGCGGCGTCGAGACGCCCGCCGCTCTGCTCACCATAGAAGATGGCGCCGCCCCGCGCCGACCCGCCGGAGCGCTCCTGGCCCTGCCCGTCACCGGCCCGGGCCGAGCTGTCCGCCACCGTCACGTTGCGCAAGGTGACCTCGTCGCTGATCCAAAGAGCCCCGCCCGCGGCGTCCCCGGCGGCCGCCGAGTCGAGCGGCGAAACCCCGCAGCCGAGGAAGGTCGAGCGCTCGATCCGAACGCCATCGAAAGCCAAGATCGCGCCGCCGCGCCCATTCGAGGTCGGTCCGCCGAAGCGTGCCTGGTTGTCGCGGAACAGGCTGTCGAGCACCACCGTGTCCGGCGAGCTGCTAAACAGCCCGCCACCCTCGGCGAACCCGGCTCCCTGGCAGAGGGTCTCCGCCACCACCACTCGATCGAGCAGCGGATCTCCCGACGAGGTCGAGTAGACGGCTCCGCCGGAACAACCCGACAGCGAGATGGCTTGAATGCGAGCGAAAACGGTGTTGCGAATCTGGGTCTGCTGATTGGTGTAGAGCGCGCCCCCCTGCACGCCATTGCCGCTCGCCACCAAATCCGTCACGGAGGAGCCATCGAGGATGAAGGAGACGAAGGAGCTGTTGCTGGCGTAGAGGACTCCCCCCTGGAAGGAGCGAGAAGACCTCATCTCGAGGTCGGTGAAGGAGCATCCTGAGACTTCGGTGTCGGTGCTCGTGGCGAGAACCCCGCCCTGAAAGGTGTTTTCCCCCTCGACGTCGAGATCACGAAAGGCCACCCCACGCAGAGCGATCGGCCCCGAAAATGACTCGCCGAAGATCACACCACCGCGGAGGTTGAAGACCGCGATCGTGATCTCCTCGAAGACACCCCCTTCGATGACCACCTGAGAGCTACGGCTGTGGAGAAAGCCACCATCGAAGTTGACTCCAGTCCCGAGGGTGTGGTGATCGCGCACCGTCACGTCGACCAGCGTCAACTCGGTCCCGGAGGCGGTCGCAATGCCGCCCCCGAAGCCATTCGCGGAGGCTACGAAACAACCCTCTTCGAAGCTCAAGCCCTCGAGCACCAGCGAACCCGCCTCGAGATTGAAAAAGCGGAAGCCCAACCCCGCCGCGGAGCAGGTCGCGCCCAGGGAGCTGCGAATCACCCGACCGAGCCCGGCTCGGATGGTGAGGTCGTCGGTGATGTCCGGGAGGCCGGCCTGCCCCCCTCCCTGGTTCGTCGAGCCGGCATCAGGCCCGGTGAGGGTGACATCGGCATCGAGCACGATGGTGTCGGCGCCGAAGTCGCCCTCGGGACAGCCGCCGGTGGCGGTGTCGCTATTGGCCGCGACGATGGCGTCGGCCAGGCTGCAGGTGACGCCGTCGGCGTGAATCTCGGCGGCCTCCGTCTCGCCGCCGGGGATAAGAAGGAGACCGCACAGAAGGGCAAGGCAAAAGGCAATGGACCGCATGGCATTTCTCCGGGGAATTGGGCATCAGCGCCACAGCACCCGGTACAGCGCAGAATCGCTGCAGGCAGTCTCACGGCGATCCCCGCAGGCGTCCTCAGCGGTTTCGAATCGCCTGCCCTCCACTTCGCGCCGCCCCCTTGGTCCTCGGCATCGGCTGGTGGATACTGCGCCCGACGGATCCCATCCCAAGACCAGGAGAAGCCGAAATGCCCAAGCTCACCATCGTCGCCCACATCACCGCCCATCCCGCCCAGGTCGACTTCGTCAAGGCGCAGCTCGAGGGCCTGGTGGCGACCACCCGCCGGGAGGCCGGCTGCCTGCAGTACGACCTGCACCAGGACAACGACAACCCGGAACACTTCATGTTCTACGAGAACTGGGAGTCTCGGGAGCTCTGGCAGGACCACATGAACGCGCCCCACCTGCAGGCCTACAAGCAGGCCACCGAAGGCGCCGTCGCCGAGTTCGCCCTCTACGAAATGACCCCCGTCGACTGAGCGCCGGCGGCAGTCTCCGGTGCCGATCGCCAACGGCGCTGAGTTCGGTGTAAGAATCAGGCGTCTGGAGATCGAGAGACTCGATCTCCGCCACGACCTTCTCCGCCAGGCCAGGACCGGCCCGTCGGCCTTGGCTGGCGACCCGATACGCCCAACCCATCCGAGGAAATCGTCATGACGTCCAATATGCCCGTGACCACGATCGCCTATGGCCTGATCCTGATCATCATCGGTGTCGTCGGATATTTCGCCACCGGCCAGGCCAGCGTGACCGCCTTGATCCCCGCCTTTCTTGGCGCCCTCGCCGCCCTTTGCGGCTTCATCGGCCGCAACGAGCGCTTCCTCAAGCACGCCATGCACGGTGCCGCCATGGTCGGCCTGCTCGGGGCCCTCGGCACGCTGCGCGCCCTGCCCCAGCTCCCCAGCCTGTTCAACGGCACCGCGGAGCGCCCGGCGGCGCTCCTCTCCCAGATTCTGACCCTGCTGCTGTCGGTGATCTTCGTGGTGCTCTGCGTGCGATCCTTCATCGCGACCCGGCGAGCCCGCGCCGCCGCCGGCGGTTAGGCGGCGAAGGGCGCCTACTCGAGATGGCTGCGCAGCATCCAGGCGGCCTTCTCGTGGACGTCGATGCGTCGCACTCCGAGGTCACCGCTGGCGTCGTCGCCGACCGCTTCCGCGGCCCGCACCAGGGCGCGAGCTGCGGCGACGATGGTCTTGGCGTCGGCGGCGAGGTGTTCGATCATCGCGATGGCGGAGGGCACGCTGGCATCTTCCTCGACCGTCGCCAAGGCCTTGAACTGCGAGTAGCTGCCGGGCGCCGGATGCCCCAGGGCGCGGATTCGCTCGGCGATCTCGTCGACCGCCACGGCGAGCTCCGAGTACTGCGTCTCGAACAGCGTGTGCAGGGTGGTGAACATCGGACCGGTGACGTTCCAGTGGTAGCTGTGGGTTTTCAGGTAGAGCGTGTAGGTATCCGCCAACAGGCGTTCCAGAGCTTCGACGACACTCTGCTTATCGTCCACCATTGGGATCTCCTCCGCGGCTCGCGTCGAGCCCTCTCCAAGAATCGGGAATGGCGGCCTGCGGCCGCCAAATCGGGGTACGAAAACAGCGCCGACCACGAAGGTCGGCGCCTTTCTTAAATCAACAGCGCCAGCGAGAGGGACATTCCTGCTCTCTCCAAGCCGTCCCGTCGACGCCGAGAAACGCCGCCCGCCGCGAGATCAGAGCCCCGTCCCGGTGAGAGTGACCGCATGGGAGCGGAGATTGGAGTCATAGTCCTTGATCACCAACGACGAGACCGCCGTCCCCACCTGATCCGGCGCAAAGCGCACCGTCAGGTCGGTGCAGGAACCGGCCGCGACCGTGGCACTGGGGGCCTGGTCGAGGTAGAAGGCCGCGACCAATCCCTTGATCGACACCTGGTCGAGGAGCAAGGTGCTGGGGCTCGGACCGTCGTTGCAGACGGTGAAGGTCTTGCTCGTCGAAGCGGAGCCCACCGTCACCGGGCCGAAGTCGACGGAGCCACCATCCGGGATGACCGCACCGCCGTCTCCTTCGAGCCGAAGCACCGGCGGGTTGCAGCTCACCGTCACGTTGCGGTTCAGGCGCGTACCGAACCAGGCGACGCCGGAGCGCAGAAGCTGCCAGTCGCTCAAGGAAGTGCCGGCAATCGGCGGCGCCATGATCGGCCAGATGAAGGTGTGGCTCTCCCCCGGCGCGACCGTCACCCCGGCCGGCAGGCGATGCCGGATGGTCTCCGTGAAAGGATCGCTGTTGCCCACCGCTCCGAGCTGAATGCCCTCGTCCCGGCTCCAGGTGGTGGTGCCGGTGTTCTCGAGGGTGAGCGAGGCGGTGGCGGTTTCGCCGCAACCGATCTGATCCGAGAAGCTCAGCGAGAGAATCTGCGCATCATCGACCGGATTCGCCACCTCGAAGGTCATCTCGGCGATGCCTTCGAGGGGGGTTCCGTTGCCGTTGATCGCTCGCACCAGGAGCGTGTGCATGCCGGGAGCGAGGCCGAGGTCCGCTGGATCGAGACGCCCCGAGAAGGCACTATCGCCATCGCAGCGCGCCCCCGGAACCTCAGCGCAGGTCCAGGCGTCCGGCTGATGGGTGGCAAAGCCCTCGAGCTGGACCCGCTGGCCGTCGATGTAGGTTTCGACCCCGGCGATACCGTTCCGGTCGTCGCGGGCCACGCCTCGGATCACCAAGTCGCCAGCCACCGAATCCTGCAAGTTGGTTCTCAAGTAGACGATGGGACCCTGGTGATACGTGGACGGTCCCTGCGATCGACCCACGGAGCAATAGACCTCGTAGATCAGATAGATCGTGGTGTGACTTCCGATGACTTCACCGGCGGAGCCGGTCGAGAACACCGTTGCCTCCTCGAAGCGAAAGCCCTGCAGCTCACAGGTCGGCCCGGGACGCTCCTCCCGGCACAACTGCGGCGAGACCAGGCAGGCATCTCGTCCCGGCAGCAGGCAAAACACCTCGATGTCGTCGATGTCCTGATCTTTCACCGTGCCCGAGCCATTGGCCACCGAGCAGATGGTGCCGGCCGACGATGCGACCGCCGAGACCCGGTAGGTCACGCCACGTGACACCGGTTCCGGAAAGGTGTACGAGCCGGGGCCGCTGACCTCGACGAGCTGCTCGCCCTCGCAGCTCTCGAGCTTGGCGACGAAGTCTTCGGTCCCGGTCGCACCCTGGAGACGCCGGAACGCGGCAGTGAAGCCAATGCTCTGTCCGGAGGCACGCATCGGGCAGGGATCCGGTACCCCATTGCACTCGACCTCGGCAATCTCCACCGAGCTCCCCGCCGGACCGACCAGGGGCGTCCCCAGGTTCTTTCCCTCCACCGTGCAGTCGGCGCCGGTGGTCTCCTGTACGAAGGTCACCACGGAGCCCCGCGGCACGCTCGGATGGAAGGCGAAGGAGCCGTTGGTCGAGAGAGTGCGCGATGCAAAAAAGTCCGGGAAGGTCTCGCTGCTGACATTGGCGATGACGCGGATCTGCTGGCCCGGGGTGAGCCCTGAAACGGTTCCCGTGAGTCGGGTTCGCGGACAGTTGACGGCGTTCGAGCAGGAGCACTCGAAGGAGGCGGTGAAGCCTTCGCCTCCCGGCGTCAAGGTGCGGTGATAGCCGCTGGTCGGTGAGCATTCGCGGTCCCTCGAATCGACGATTCCCGGCGTCTCGACCTTGCTGGCCATCACCTCGAAGGAGGACCCTTCGGAACAGACCACGATCTCCTGAATCTCGACCGGTGCCGAGCCATCGAAGGTCACCGTGTTCTGATGTTGTACCGGGCCGCCGAGGCAGGTCGCGGTGACGTCGACCGTCTCGCCGGCGCTGAGCCCCTCGACCTGAGCGCGAATCGGCTGACCCTCGCAGCTTCCACAGAGGTTGTTGTACTGCAGGAAGTTGTCGCAGTAACAACACTCGGCCTCGTCCTTGATCTGGTTGAGCTGACCTATCGCCTCACTTGGTGAGATCGGCGTGCAGCCCATCAGAGTCGAGTCGATCGAAGAAAAGCATCCAACCATGCACGAGAGGGTGGGATCCGGTGCGAGCGCGCAGGGACACGAAGCCAGCACACCGGCGATCGATACGGCGCAGTTGCGCGAGAGAAAAAAGAAGAAGTCTTCGACCACCTGAGCCGATCGATCACAGAAGGTCGCGCCGCAGGAGTCGAGCGCCGTCGGATCATCACAGCCGTCCTCGAGAAATGCCGGCGGAAGGCCCGAAGTTTTCTGCGGACCGCCCAGCATGCCGTCCATCGAACCGGCCAGGAAGCTCGGCAGGGACTCCGCCGCCTGGAACAGTCGGCCGGTTTCTGCAATCAGCAGATCGAGATCTCGGTGGGTTTCGATCGATTCGAGGAACCAGATCGAACCGGCGCCCTCCACCTGCCACTCCGCCAGGACACCGGCGACCACGCTCGCGCCCCCTTGCGCCTCCGTCAGGGTACCGATCACCCGATGCCAGCGCAGGTGCATCTCACGCTCGTCGGCGGCCGTGAAGGAGTGCGAGTCGATCAAGAGCCGGGTTCCGCCGATCTCGCGGAACGACCCCTGCAACACCTCCGTCGAGGTGGCCCCGTTCCAAGCCATCACCTGCCAGTCGCGAGCATCCACCGGTAGCTCACCGGCAAAGGGCGCGCCGTCCTCGAGCCACGCGTTGTGCAAGACCAAAGGACCGATGACCCGCCGAATGCGGAATCGAAAGGGCACCGCCGCGTCGTCCGCATAGTCGATGGTGACAGTCTCGGTCGCGAGGCCGAAGCCGCTGCCGGTGGTGCGCAGCGCGAACCAGCCCGCCTCGCCGGGCGGAACCTCCGAGGGAGGACTCTGAGGAAGCTCGAAGGCTCCGCCGGCGAGGGTCAGGCCGTTGCCAAGTCGAATGGTGTCGCTGCCGCGATTGCGCAGCGCAAAGGACAGCGCTTTCAGCTCGCCGGGCTCGATCCGGCCGAAGTCGATCACTTCGTCGTAGCCGATTTGCTGGCCCTGGTGCTTGACTTTGATCCGATTGCGCACTTTTCGGCGAACCCGAAACTCGAAGGGCTCTGCGGGCCCGCCCTCGAAGTGCAAGGTCACCGTCCGGGTCGCGATACCGAGGCCGGTGCCGGTGGTCTTGATCGCAAACCAGCGGGATTGGCCCTGGGGGACGACGGTGGGAGTATTGGGAATGGTGAACTCGGAACCTTCGAGGCGCACCGAGTCCGGCAGGACCATGTCTCCGGGTCCGTTGTTCTTGAGCTTGAAACTGAGTGACCGCTGCTCCCCGGGGTCGATGTCGCCGAAGTCGATCTCGTCCCCCGGGTAGACGCGCTCACTGCCCTGGCGTAGAACGAGCTGCGTCGCCTGAGCCTGCGAGACCCCGAGCACGGTCAGGGCGATCACGATGAGGAGAATCGTCTTGAGACGGAAGGCCGAAAGTAGATACATGTAGCTCTCTCCGAGATGAGGCCCGCTCCATCGGAGCGGGCACCGCGTTGAAACTTCGGCCTCCGGCCTGGGTTGATCCGGCCGCCCCTCGGCTGTCGGTGCAGGCACTCGGCCTCGTCTTCGTGTGGGTACCTGACGCGAGACGATAGGAAGCACCCATCTCGGAGTCGCCATGGGATGGCGATTTTTTGGCGATGAAGTTGCGATTCAAGGGGAGTCAATATGGGGAAACCCTATAATCCAGCCGAAATGGCAGACCCGATCGGAGCCTCAGAAGAGTCCCCTCCCAGCCTGCGCATCGGCGAGTGGACGGTCGACCCGAGCAGCGGAGAGCTGCGCCACGGGGATCACACCGTGCGACTCGAGCCCAAGCACATGGCGGTCCTCCTCCACCTGGCGCAGCGAGACGGAGCCCTGGTGTCCAAAGAGGAGCTGTTCGACAACGTCTGGACCGACGCCGTCGTGGGGGACAAGGCGCTGGTGCGCTGCATTGCCGGCCTGCGCAAGGCCTTCGGCGATGACCCGCAGCAGCCGCGCTACATCGAGACTCTGCATCGGCGCGGCTACCGCCTGATCGCGCCGGTCTCGCAGGCCACTCCCTCGGCCGGCGATCTCGCCCCACCCACCGCCGCCAACCCTGACCACCGTCGGCGCATCGCATGGCTCGGCGGTCTCGCCGGTGTCCTCGCCCTGGTCCTCCTCGGCAGCCTCGCCGCCCGGCAACCGGAGCAAGCTCAGAACCACTGGACCGACACGGCGAGCACCCTTCCCGCCGTTGTCGAGCTCGATATCCCCGTGGCCGGGCCAGACTTCGCCGTCATCGCCGCCTTCGAAAACCTCACGGCGCAGGACCGACTCGACTCTCTCGCCACGGTTTTCCGCATTGGCCTCGAGCAGTCCCACCACCTCGGGGTCATTCCCGACAGCCGCCTGCGCGGCGCCCTGGCGCGCATGGAGCGCCCGACGGACACCATCATCGATCGCCAGGTCGGCCTCGAGCTCAGCCGCCGCGAAGGTGCCGACTACCTGATCCTCGGTCAGTCGGCCCTCATCGGCGGCGTGTTCAGCCTGAGTGCGGTGGTGGTCGACCCCCAGACGGACCAAACCCTGGCAACCACCGAAGCCCGTGCCAGCAGCGAGGCCGAGCTGCTGCCGACCCTCGACGAGCTGATCTGCCAGATTCGCCGCGACCTCGGCGAGAGTCCGACCAAGCAATCACCACCGCTCGAGCGCGTCACCACCCCCCACCTCGCCGCCCTCGAGGCCTACACCCTGGGCCGGGAGGTCTGGGGACGAGGGCACTTCGAGGAAGCGGCCACCCACTACCAGAGCGCCCTCGAAATCGACCCGGATTTCGCCATGGCCCGCATCGCCCTCGGCCTCGGCTACCTCTCGGCGGAGCGACCGGAGGGCCGCCCAGAGATCGAGCGCGCTCTCGCCTCGGCCGACCGGCTGCCGCTCTTCGAGCAGCTCTACGGCCGCGCCTGGCTCGCCATGGTCGACTTCGACTACGCCGAGTCGGTGCGGCTCTGGGATCTCCTGGCCAAGCTTTTTCCAGAGAACGCCGTCGGGGAGTACAACCTCGGATTGACTCACGGAACCTATGGCGGCAACGCCGAGCTCGCCGCCGCCACCATGGGTCGCGCCGCCAGTCGTCTCGGCCCGGCCTTCAACCTCCGGCCCGCCCTTTTCGAGCTTCGATTGGGAAATGTCGACCGAGCGCTCACCCTGTTGGGACCCCAATCGGACCCACCCAGTCGCGGCCTCACCGGCTACCAAGTCCTCATCCAGCTCGCCGCCGAACGCCAGAGCCAGGCGGTGGAGCTGCTCGAGAGGCCCGAGCTCTGGCATGGCGAGGATCGCGCCTGGGGCTGGTTCTTCTACCACCTCGACCAAGGCCGCATCCCGGAAGCCCTTGAAGCTCTCGAAGAAGTTCAGCCGCCGCGGCCGGGAAGCTACTCCCAAATGCACGGCCTGGTGGCTCGTGCCCAGGTCCAGCATCTCGCCGGCGAGGTCGATGGGGCCCAGATCACGGCCAACGCCCAGACCGTGTTGCAGCATGCCGACGAGATCGCCGAGCTCGGCAACTCCCCGGTGCCGATGATGGTGGTACTCGGCACCCTCGCGGCCCGCGGCGGTGAGCTCGCAGTCGCCCGCGACCTCCTCGCCAGGGCCGGCGAGCTCAGCCAGGGTGGCGCGCCCACCCACCTCGCCCTGATCGAAGCCCTCGCCGGGGAAGTCCTCGCCGCCCAGGGCCGGCACCTCGAAGCCATCGCCCGCTTCCGAGGCGCCCTCGAACGGGCCGAAAATCTCCAGGCCATCGAGGGCCTGGCGCGCTCCCACCAAGCCATCGGCCAATCCGCCGAGGCCACCCAGCTCTTCGAAGACCTCGTCGCACGACGCGCCCAAGCCTTCGGCGAGTGCTTCGAGCTGCGCTACTACTGCATCGGTCTCGAAGCCAACATCCTGCGCTGGAATGAGGCGCGGAGCCGGCTGGCAGAGCGCGTCGAGGGCGCACGACCCCCAACCGAAGCCGAATAGCAGGTTGCTGAAAAACTCATTGGCAACCTGCTCCCGGGCCCGGAAGGGCTGGGCGCCCCCGGCCCAGCGGTGGCGCAGCCGCCGCGACGGGAGAGGAGGCCCAAGAACCACGCTTCTTGAGCCGGTGAGGGGCGCTCAGCCCGGGACGCGCAGTCAGGGGCGCGTAGCCCCTCTCGAAGAAAATGTCTAGCAGCGCTGGAAAAGTCGCAGAGCGGACTTTTTCAGCAGCCTGAAAGGGTCCGCGCCAGATAGCTGCCGAGAGACGGAGAAGAGAAGGTCAGGCTAGGGCCAGTCGCAGGATCACGGCCTGTGATCGTCCCTTCCTACGGAGAATCCTTGCAGCTCCTCAACCACCAGATCGAGGCTCGACGACTCCTCTGCATACACTCGATCGAGCCGCTCCGTCACGTCGTCATCCCGCCAACGCGCCATCCAATCGGCCAGAGCCTGGACGAGGTCAACCCACTTCATGCCGGAATAGTCCTTGCCATTCATCTCAACCTGAGGATTGCCAACGTTTCCACAAGCCCCAGTCTCCGAGACTCGACGCTGAGCTCGAGCTGCCTCCTTCAGCCAGCGCTGTCCTTGGTCTCTTCCTCTTCCACCACCGGCTCCGCTGCCCGCACTTCTTCCAGGCGATCGAAGATGCCCTGTGCGACCGATTCGGCGAGCTCGAGGACCACGGTGCGATCACCGGCGCTGGCCTGGAGAGCACCGCCCCCGCCATAGAGGGCGAGGCTCTGCTCGCCGTCTTCGCCGGCGAAGGCAATGGTGAGGCGCGGCTCGCCGGTTGGGGCGGGGCTATCGAGCACGCGCTCGGCCTGGGCCTCGGTGACGGCCGCCAGAAGCTCGCTCACCGGGGTGTAGGAGAGGCGTTCGCCATTGCGCAGCCAGTCTGTATCGGATCGTTCGAGGACGGTTTCGCCACCGGCGTCGGTGAAGGTGGCACGGTCGATCTGGAAGGAGCGCCAGCCGGTGAGATGGTGGTCTTGCCAGCTGTCGGCAGTCCCACCCAGGAGCGACGGCAGGCTGCTGCGGATGACGAGGGTGCGCTCGCCGAGGCGGGCGTAGTGACTGATGGTGCCGTCCGCGGCGAGGCCATCGCTACCGGAAGCAGCGCGGCTGCCACCGGACTCGGCACCGATGGCCAATCGCAGCAGCTCATCGCCGGCCTCGTCCGTGAGAACGACGCTGCCGCGCGATGGTTCCAGACCTCGGGGATTCTCGCCACCCTCCTCATGCGGCGCCGCGCTCGCCGCCGGCGTGTCGATGAAGCGCTCGACGGTGAGCAAGGTGAGGTCCGAGAGCAGGCTGTCGAGACGCTCGCGATCAGCGCGGTCCTGGACCGGCCGATCGAGCCAAAAGCGCTCGCCCCGACGGCTCAGGGCCACCTCGGAGCCTTCGGAAGAGGTCAGGGTGAGACCGTGGATGTCGTCCCGATCACCGCGGAAGAGCTGCCGGTCGCGCCAGTTGCCGGCGGGCCGCTGGAGCTGGGCGACGACCGTGCCCGGGATGACGTACAGGGTGTCGTCCCCCGCCAGCGCCGCGAGCACTTGAGTCGACGCCGGCACTTCGGCACCGATCTCGAGGGTCTTCTCGCCACCGTCGGCATAGGCCAGAACGGCCCGGGCGCGCGGCGCATCGAGGCCGGTGGCGGCGCGGTCGCCGTCTTCCAGCCGGCGGCTCCAGGCGAGCTCTCCCAGGGCATCGACCAGGCTATCGACAGCGCTAGCGTCGGCCCGCGCCGGTGCGATCTCAGCCGGCCCGGTCAAGGTCCATTCGGCGTCGTCCCCTTCACCCTGGCGCTCCAGGCGAACCGACTGCCCTTCGGACTCGAGGGTTACGCCGACCAGATCGTCGCTTTCGAGACCGGCGAAGAGCTGCTTGCTGCGGGTGGCGCGCTCCTCGCTCGACGGCAGATCGCGCTCGACGAAGTAAATGTAGGCCCCGAGGCCGGCGACCAGCAGGAACAGAATCAGCAGATTGCGCGGCTTCATGGCCTACCTCCGCCGACGCCGGTAGACCAGCACCCCGAAGATGATGCCCAGCCCGGGCAGCACCAGCAGGGCGAGGGCGTTGGTCCAGGCGAGCTGGGAGCCGGTCATCGAAAGGCGCACCCGCTCCGGCTCCTTGGGGGGAATTCCGAGCAGCGTCTCGCGCTCGACCAGCCAGTTGAGGGTGTCGATGAGGAGCACGACGTTGGCGTCGCGCGCCTGCAGCAGGCCATCGCCGACGAAGTCCGAGTCCCCGAACACCACCAGCCGGCCACCGCTCGCCGCAGCCGCCGCGAGCTCGTCGCCCTCGCCATCACCGGTCACCGCCTCACCGCCGGCATCGAGCCCGCTGTCGGCGGGGCTGTCGTCCGCCTCGATCTCGACCACCACCCCCAAGGGCACCGGTCCGGCGAGGTCGCCGGCACCCTTCTCGACGTTGAGCAGGTCGGTCTCCCCCCAGCCTTCACGGGAGGTCTCGAGGAGCTGGGTGACCCGCAGCCCTTCCTGGCTCTCGCCGGCGCCCACGGAGCGCGCCATGCTGACCAGCACCGCCAGACCACCGTCCTGCACCGAGCGGGTCAGCGGGTGGGTGCCGTAGTCGGCGACGAATAGAGTCTCGGCGCCATAGAAGGGCAGCGCCGCCGCCGGATCGACCACCGCGTTGCGCCCCACCTCGACGCTCCAACCGGCGAGCCATTCTTCGAGGCCGATGTCGAGCAGCTCACCGCTGCCGGTGGGCGACAGGACCGGATCGAGCAGCAGCAGAATGCGGCCGCCGGCCTCGAGATAGCTTGAGAACATCGCCGTTTCCGGCGGAATGAAGCCGGAGGTCGGCCCGGCGATCACCAGCAGATCGGTACCCTCCGGGACGGTCTCCTGCCCGAGCGAGGCCCACTCCTCGATTTCGAAGTTGTCGTCCTGGAGCAGTCGGCGCAAGGCCGACAGGCCGCCCCCGGCGATCTCGCCGCCGACGATCTCGCCGTGACCGGTGGTGAACAGGACCTTCGGGCTGACCTGCTCTTCGAGGTCGATCAGGGCGCTGGTGAAGCGCTGCTCGCCCTTGAAGGCGGAGATCTCGGCAGTGCGCCCCATCTGCACCCCGGAGTAGTCGTACTCGGCGAGGTCGTCGCGCAGCACGATCTTGCGGTCGTCACCGCGCACCAAGACGATGGCGTCGCTCTGCAGGTCGAAGCGCTCGGCCAGGGTCTGCGCCTCGAGGGGATTCCGCGCCGCGTCGACGGTGCGCACGGAGAAGCGCGAGCTCGCCGCCTCGTAGCGCGCCAACAGCTCCTCGACGGAGTCGAACAGGGGATCGACGGGGTTCAAGAACACCACCGCCTCGACGTCCTGCTCGAGGTTGGCGAGGACGTTCTTGGTCTTGTCCGACAGGCTGTAGATCTCGGTGGCGGTCCAGTCGAACCGCTGGTGGTACTTCCAGCCGAAGTAGTTGACGATGGCGAGCAGCGCCACCAGCAGAAGCAGCGACGCCGACTGCATTCCGGTCTTGAAGATCGTGCCCTTGGAGTCTCGAGTCGTCACGCCATCACCTCCACTTCTTCTCTTCGAGGGTCCGGCTCGCCAGGTAGAGCAGGAAGACGGTGGTGCTGAGGTAGAAGACCAGGCGCCGGGTGTCGACGATGCCGCGGGCGAACTCGTCCATGTGCTCGACGACGCTGACATAGGAGAAGAGCTGCTGCAGGCCCGGGTCGTTGACCAGCCCGGGCAGAAACACCAGGACGAAAACCAGCAGCGAGAGCGCGAAGCTGATGATGGCGGCGACGATCTGGTTGCGGCTCATCGCCGAGCCGAGCACGCCGAGGGCGAGGAAGAAGCCACCGATCAGGGCGATCCCGAGGTAGCCGCTGGCGATGGTGCCCCAATCGATGTCGCTGGCGCGGTCGACGATCACCGCGTAGAGCACCGTCGGCAGCCACAGGAAGCAGTAGAAGGCGAAGGCCGCCAAATACTTGCCGATCACCACCTGATCTTCGGTCACCGGAGCGGTCATCAGCACCTCGATCGAGCCCGATTTACGCTCCTCGGCGATCAAGCGCATGGTGAGCACCGGCGTGGCGAAAAGCAGAATCAGCCAGAAGAAAATGCTGCCGCCGAAGAAGATGTCGAAGGGCCGGCCGGCCTCCGCCAGGGGATTGTTGAGGTAGTTGACGATGAGGGCGAAGACGGCACCGTTGACCACCAGGAAGAAGAACAGGACGACGTAGGCCAGCGGCGAAAAGAAGTAGGCCTTGAGCTCGCGCAGGAAGGTGGCGACGATGGCGTTCACGACGGCACCTCCTCGGAATCGGACTCGACATCGGCCTCGGACTTGGGCTCGACGTCGGGCCCGGACTCGGGTTCGGAGGAGTCCGCTACCGCCAGGCTCGAAGCCTCCTCCGCCACCTCTTCCTGGGTGGTCAAGCGAACGAAGATGTCTTCGAAGGAAGTCTGCTCCTCGACCAGATGGAGCAAGACCATTTGATGGGCGACGGCGGCGCGGAAGATGTCGCCGCGGCAATCGCGTGACGCCTCCACCACCCAACCGTCTGCCGCGGCCCGGGCGCGATGGACACCTTCGACCGAGGTGAGCATTCCTTCCACCCCCTCGGGCTCGCCCTCGACCGCGATCCGAATGCGCCGCTGTCCGGCACTCTCGGCACCGCGTAGCTCGTCCGGCGTGCCCTGGGCGACGAGCTTGCCCTGGTCGATGATCAGCACGCGGTCGCAGAGCAGCTCGACCTCCGGCAGGATGTGGGTCGAAAGCAGCAGCGTGCGGCTCTTGCCGAGCTCGCGAATCAGCTCGCGGATGGCGATGATCTGGCCCGGATCGAGGCCGACGGTGGGCTCGTCGAGGACCAGCACCCGCGGCCCGTGGAGGATCGCCGCCGCCAGGCCGACGCGCTGCCGGAAACCCTTCGACAGGGTGCCGATGATCTGGCCTCGAACCTCTTCGAGGAGGCAGCGCTCGATCGCCTCACCGATGCCCGCCTTGGCGGCACCCTTCTCCATGCCCTCGAGGCGAGCCCGGTAGCTCAGGTACTCCTCGACTCGCATTTCCGGATAGAGGGCTACATTCTCCGGCAGGTAACCGAGCTCGCGGCGCGCCTGCCGCGGGTCTGAGAACAGATCCCGTCCCGCCACCGTCACGCGACCAGCCGTCGGCGGCAGAAAGCCGGTGATCATTCGAATGGTGGTCGTCTTGCCGGCGCCGTTGGGCCCCAGAATGCCCACGATCTCCCCCTCGTCCAGGGTGAAGGACACCCCCTGGACGGCGTGGAAATCACCGTACTGCCGGTGTAAGTCGATCGCTTCGATCATCGCTTGACTGTCCCTCCTGGCATGCAACTCTGCAGTTTTGAATCCGGTCCCCTTCGCAGCAAATCCGATGCCGACTCAAAAGCCCCGATCCACCGACCAACAAAAGCCTTACCGCGCTACTCGAAGGCCAAATTGACGCTCCCCGGCGATCACTTTGACCCAACGCTGCTAGCATCTCGGACATGAGCGATGACGAGCGCGCCCAGGGAATGAAATCGGCCTACGAGCTAGCCCTCGAACGGATGCAGTCGGCGGGTATCGAGCCGCCGCGGGAAGGTGCTCTCTCGGAAGAGCTGCGGGCCCGCCTGGCGGAGATTCGACAGCGCGCCGAAGCCAAGCTGGCGGAGCTCGAGATTCTCCACCGGGATCGCCTGCAGAAGGCCGCCGACCCGGCGGCCCGCGAGCAGGAGGAGGAAGAGTTCCAGCGCGAGCGTCGCTTCATCGAATCGCAGCGCGACCGCCAGATCGCAGAAGCGCGCCAGGGCTGACCCTCAGCCCACCCCGTCCGGTCCGAGGACATAGACCGCATCGCCGGCCTCGAAACGAAATGGCGGCGCGAAGTCCACCAGGACTTCGCCAGCGCGTTCGACGGCGACCACCGAGCAACCGGTGAGGCGCCGCAGGTCGAGCTCCCCCGGATTTCGCCCCACCAAGCCGGCGGAGGAACGTCGGCGCACTTCGAGCTGGGGATCGATCGCCACCGCCTCTTCGCCCAATAGTCGCTGCGCCAGAATCTGTCCCGAGACCTGGCTGACGGAGAGCGCGAAGTCGGCACCGGCGTGGTGAATTCGATCGACGTTCTCGGCCTCGTTGACGCGCGCGATGACGGCGAGGGCCGGCGCCACCTTCTTGGCGATGACCGTTCCGAAAAGGGCGCTGGCATCGTTTTCGACGGCCAGGATCAGGCCCTGGGCGTCGGCCAAGCGGGCGGCGATGAGAGTTTCCTCGTCGAGGACGTCGCCGACCACGTCGACGCCGGGAGACGCGACGCGATCGATCACCGTGGTCTCTTCGCCGGCATCGTGCAGTAGCTGGACCACCTTGCGGCCGACCTCGCCGAAGCCACCGATCACGAACCGACCCTGGCGCGGCACTTTGCCGCCGCCGGCGAGGCTCGACAGGCGGTCGAGACTGGGGCGGTCGCCGAGGGTGACCAGGATGCCGTCGGCCACGATGCGCAGCTCGCCCGCCTCCGGGGTCTCCAGGCGGCCCTTGTTCCACTGGCCGATGACGGTTCCTCCGGTCCGTCCGCCGAGCTGCGCCTCGCGCAAGGAGCGGCCGACCAGCTCGCTGTCGGCGGCGACTCGCACCTCGTCGACCTGCAGCACGTGCCCCAGGTCGTGGATCCCGGAGACCCGCGGACTGATGCGGGCGCTGGCCCGCGCCGCCAGGGCGGCGCCGAGCATGTGCTTGGGAGTGAAGGCGACGCTGGCACCAGCGAGCTGCATCGGCTGGCGATGGAAGGGATCGTCGACCAGCGCCAGAATTTCGCCGCCGAAACCCATCTGGCGTGCCGCCAAAACGAAGGCGGCGTTCTGGTGATCGTCGTCGTTGGCGATCAGGGTCTCGGCCCGCAACAAGCCGACGCCATCCAGGGCCTCTCCCTCGAGCCCTCCCAGGACGACGCGCCGGCCCTCCTCGAACAGGCGACGGGCCCGGCCTTCGTCCGGCTCCAGCACCACGAAGTGCCGTTCGAGGGCCTCGAGGCGATCCATCAGGGTGGCGACGGCAGGGCCATCGCGATAGATCACGACATGGTCGACGAGATCATCGGCACGGCGCGGCAACCGCACCTCGAAGCGCGCCTCGAGCACCGGGATCAGGTAGATGGGGATGATCAAGAAGACGAAGAAGACGCCCAGGAACTGCAGGCCGATGGTGAGCCCGATCAAGGCCGGGTGCCGCCAGCGGCCATCGTCGCCGTAGCCGGTGGTGGTGAAGGTCTCGACGGCCCACTGCAGGCTTTCCGAAAAGGTGCGCGGATCCTGCTCGAAGCGCTCCATGCCGAGCCAATAGAGCAGCGCGGCGGTCAGCACCATCACCGGCAGCGCCGCCAGCAGCATCAGGAGGCGCCGGCGCATCGTCTTCATCGCCCTCCACCTCCCGCCAGGGTGGGCTCCTCATCGGCGGTCTTGGCGACCAGAGCGGCGCCGCAAAGCACCGCGAAGGCGAGACTGTTCGACGGCACCGTAAGCCCGAAATCGAAGCATTCGTGGACCGCCATCGTGGCCACGGCTCCGAGCGCCGCCAGGGCGGTGGCGCGGTCCTCGGAGCGCTCCCCGAAGCGCAAGACCTGGAACTGACGGCGAACCAGCCAGAAAGCTCCGGCGACGAAGATCAAGATCCCCAGGAGGCCGTGGGTCACCAGCAGCTCGAGCGGGTCGTTGTGGGCATGCAGCCAGGTTCCCGGCAGGGTGGCCGGCTGAACCAGGGGAAAGGCGTCGCGAAAGCTGCCGGCGCCGCTACCGAAGATCGGAAAGCGCTGCCAGAGCTCCAGGCAGGCTTCATAGGCTTGAGCCCGACCACCGCGGACGACTTCGAAGACGGAGGTCGACAGCAGGCGTCCGAAGCCCTGGCCGAGGCCGGCGAAGACCACCACCAGGATCCCGGCGAGGGCCGCCACCAGACCCACCGGCGCCCACCGCGCTCGCCCCGAAGCCACCGCCAGCAGCACCCCCTGGAGCCCGGCGCCGACCACCGCCGCCACCAGACCGGCTCGGGAACCAGTGAACGCCAGGCCGGCGAAAACCGCCAGCCAGAGTAGGAGAGGCGGCGCTGCCAGCGCCAACCGACGCTCGATGGAGCTGGACCAACGGCCGCGGCGCAGAGCCCACCAACCCCACGCGAAGGCCATCGCCAGCACCAGCTCGAAGAGGGTCGCGAGGTGATCCGAGTTGACGAAGGTGCCGCGCAGGCGGGTGTCCGTCGCCGGCGCCGCCCGGCCCCAGATCTCGGCGCCACCGGAGAGCCAGCCGCTGGTGCCGTAGAAGATCTCGAAAAGAGCCACCGCGGCAACCGCCAGCGCCAACCCGCGGCGGTTTCGGCGCCGGCAGGCGACCCAACCCCCGGCCAGCAGATAGAGCCCCACGAAGGCCCAGCCGAGGGCGGCCGAGCGCGAGGCCGACGGGGCGAGGGAGAGGGCCGCCGTCACCGGCTCGCCCAACAGCTCACCGGCGGCCGCGAACAAACGGCCGTGCTCCGGCGACAAGGTGGCGACCAAACCGCCGGGCAGGGGCAGCGATTGCACCAGGGCGAGAAGGGCGAGGGCGGCGCAGGCCAGCAGAGGCCAGCGCAGGTGGCGCAGGCGCCCGCTGCGATAACCGCGCAAGGCGATCAGCAACAGCACGGTACAAACGGTCAGGCGCTGGACCAGCTCGGCCAGGGGCTCGGCACCGCCGAAGGGCAACGGCGCCCAGAACAACAGCAGCGCCAGCAGGAGCGCCGGCGCCGAGGGCTGATGCCTTAAGATGCGCGCTGCGAAAGTCCCCCGGGACGCGGACCGACTTTTTCCTCGGAGAGCCTCCATGCGATCGAAAACGATGCTGATCCTGTGCGTGTTGTGGGCCCTGGCGGCCCTGCCGGCCGCAGCGCAGTGGCGCCAGTATACGCCGCCCGGGGGCCCCGACTCGCGCGACACCGACCCTGAAACGGTGATCGAGCAGGAGATGGAGAACGCGCGCTGGAACCTCGGCCCGCTGCGCCTGTCGCCCTGGTTCGGCATCAACCAGCTGGCCTACGTCGACGATGTCTTCGCCGGCTCCGGCAGCGAAGAGGAGTCGTTCTCCGATTTCAACGCCGTGGTCGGCGCCGGCCTCACCGGCTACTTGCCGAGCGGCAGCGACACCTATTGGGTGTTCGACCTCACCCCGGAGTACATCTACTGGCAAGACCTCAGCGAGCGCCGCCTGCTGGCGGGCCGCTACGGCGCCGGCTTCTTCGGCTTCTACAACCGGCTGCAGATCCAGGCCACCGCCGGCCGCCAGGAATCGCAGCGCACCTTCAGCGCCGAGTTCCCGCAGCCGACGGTGCTGCAGGAGGATCACGTCACCCTCGACGCGGCGCTCCGCCTGACCGGCAAGCTGAGCCTCGAAGGCCGCGCCGAGAGTCGCCGCATTCGCGACCAGAGCGACGAGTTCGAGGACCCGCGACAGGCCGATTTCGCCGCCCTCGACCGCGACGAGCAGAGTGTCCGAGTCGGTCTGCGCTTCCGCCCGTCGGAGCGCGTCGGGCTGTTCCTCGGCGCCGAGGACAGCGAGCTCGACTCGACCTCCTCGGCCCGCGACCTGTCGAACGAGGGCACCTCGCCGGTGATCGGTCTCGACCTCGAGGGCGGCCGCTCGTCCTTCAACGTCGAGCTGGCCCAGCGCGATCTCGAGCCGATCGGGGCCTCCGAGTTCGGCACCTACGACGAAGTCTCCGGTTTCGCCCAGGCCTTCTTCGAGATCGGCTGGCGCCTCGACCTGCGGATCTACGGCAGCAAGACCCCGGTGCTCTCCCTGCTGCCGGAGTACGCCTACTACGACGAGCAGCGCGTCGGCGTCGCCTTGGGCAGCAAGCTCGGCCGCCGGGCGCGCCTCGAGATCTTCGCGGACCAGGGCGAGAACCGCTACGAGCGGCGCTTCCCGACGGCTCCGGAGCGCACCGACGACCTGACCTCCTTCGGCGCCGAGCTGCGCTTCGAGATCACCAAGTCCCTCGCCCTGACGGTGCGCGCCGAGGATTCGCAGTACGACTCCTCGGTACCCGGCCAGGATCGCGACGTCTTCAACGTGCGCACCGGCCTCGCGCTGTCGGCGGATCGTCTCCTCTGGCGCTGATAAAAGTCTCAATTTCCGCATTTTTCGAGGCGCGCGAAACGGCCACCCGGCGCGGTCCCGAAACGCTCCACCGTCCGGCGATCACCCCAAGACAAGCCATGGACTTGTGCCGATGGCCTGGACTAAGATCCTGAAAATGCGGTGTCTTGTACCCATCCGTCGCCTTCCGGCCTGCCTCGCCGCCCTGCTCGCGGCTTTCTGCCTGCCTGCCTTAACGGCAGCGCAGCAGGTGTCCGACTACCGCATCGGGCCGCGCGACCTGGTGGATATCAAGGTGCTCGAGGTGCCGGACCTCAACACTGAGCAGCGGGTCTCGGCGACCGGCACCGTCAGCCTGCCGATCATCGGCGAGGTGCGGGTGCAGGGCTACACCCGGCGCGGCCTCGCCGCCGAGCTCGAGCGCTTGCTCGAAGCCGACTACGTCGAGAGCGTCACCGTCACCGTCGAGCTGCTCGAAGTGCGCTCGCGGCCGATCTCGATGCTCGGCGCCGTCGCCAAGCCGGGAGACCTGGAATTCTCCGGTCAATGGACGCTGTTGGAAGCGATTGCCGCCGCCGGAGGATTGGCGGAAGGCCATGGAGATTCCATTCACGTTCTTCGCCGGGCCAACAACGGGCTGACGGACCAGATCACGATCCGGGCACAGGATCTGCTCGGCCGCGCCGACCCCAAGGTCAACCTGCCGCTCTTCGCCGGTGACCTGGTGACCGTCGAGCGCATGGTGCAGGCGAAGGTTTTCTTTCTCGGAGAGGTCGCAACTCCCGGCGCCCTCGAGGTGCCGAGCACTTCCCGCATCACCCTGCTGTCGGCGATCGCTCAGGTCGGCGGCCTGACCGATCGCGCCTCGCCGCGCATTCAGATCAAGCGGCGCACGGCGTCCGGCGGTCAGCAGGAGATCGAGGTCCACTACAAGCGCATCCTGGGCGGCCAGGATCCGGATCCGGAGCTGCGTGACGGAGACATCGTCTACGTCAAGGAGTCGTTCTTTTGAGCAATCCCGGGATCTACGACCTCGAAGACAGCGCCCCGCCGGCAGCACCGATGCCGCCCTCCGAAGGCGGTTTCGATCTGCGCGAGACGGCGCTGCGCTTGACCCGTCGCTGGCAGCTAATCCTGGCCGTGATGCTGGCGGTGCTCGCCCTCGCCCTGGTCAAGTACAAGCTGACGCCGCCGGCCTACCGCGCCGAGGCCACCATCCAGATCGAACGCAAGAGCCTGACGCCCTTCGCCAGCAGCCAGACCCCCTGGCTCGAGAACTGGTGGAACATGGAGTACTACCCCACCCAGTACGCCCTGCTGCGCAGCCGAGGCCTGGCCGAGGACGTGATCCAAAACCTCAACCTGCTCGACGATCCGGCCTTTGTCGGGGAGGCGGGGCTGACGGCATCTTCGGCGGCCGACGAGAGCCCTGACTTCTATCAGGACAACGCCGTTCTGGGCCGCTATGCGAATCGCCTCCTCGGCGGCCTGTCGGTGGACCCCAAGCGCGGCACCCAACTGGTGGAGCTGAGCTATGTCGCCAACGATCCCGAGTTCGCGGCGCGGGTGGTCAACGGCTTCGCCAACACCTACATCTACCGCAGCATCGCCAGCCAGTCCGAAAACGTCACCCGCGCTTCGAACTTTCTCGATCAACAGATCACCACCCTCAAGGACGAGATCAAGACCGCCGAGCGCGAGCTCCAGACGGCCAACCACAGCCAGGGCATCGTCACCAGCAATCCGGAGTCGGACGTCACCCAGCAGCGCCTCACCTCCCTCAACGAGGACTACATGCGGGTGGTGCGCGATCGCATCGAGAAGCAGGCCGAGTACGAAGAGCTGGTGAATTCCCCCCTGGAGACCGTCGCCGACGAACAGTCGAACGGCCTGGTCAGCACGCTGCGCAAGGAGCTCGCCGTCAAGGAGCGCGAGTACGACTCGCAGCGCCAGAACTTCAAGCCCGACTGGCCGCCGCTGGTGGAGCTCCGAACGACCATCGAGAAGGAGCGCGAGTACCTCGAGGGCGTGATCCGCCGCGAGGCCGACCTCGCCAAGCGCGCCGCCAGCGCCGAGGTCCAGACCCTGCGCCGCCAGGAGTCCAAGCTGGCCGGCGAGATCGAGCGCGCCCGCGGCCAGGCGGAGCAACAGAACCTCGCCTCCGTCGGGGTCGAGAACTTGCGGGTCGAGATCGAGACCCGCCGTCAGCTCCTCGACGAGCTGCTGCGCAAGCAGTCGGAAACCTCGATGGCGTTCACGGTGCAGAACCCGGAGGTGCGCTTCAGCAGCCTCGAGTTCGGCACCGACGACTCGGGCTCGAACGTCAAGCTGGTCGAGCGCGCCCTGGTCCCGGGCGGCAAGTTCCGCCCCAGCCTGACCCGCAGCGTCGCCTTCGGCGGCTTCGGCGGCCTGCTCCTCGGCCTCGGCTTCGCCTTCCTCCTGGAGTTCCTCGACCGCTCCGTGAAGACCGTCGGCGAGCTCGAGAAAATCCTTGGTCTGCCGGTGCTGGCGGCCATCCCCGACGTCTCGGAAACCGCCCGCGGTTATGGCTACGGCTACGGATATGGCTACGGCTACGGCCGTTCGAGGGACAAGAAGAACGGCCGAGCGGCGGAAAAGAAGCGCAAGGCCGAACCGGTGCAGGTCGAGCTAGCGCCGCACAACCAACCGCGCCAGCTGATTTCCGAAGCCTACCGCTCGCTGCGCACGGCGGTACTGCTGTCGTCCGCCGAGGAGCTGCGCGTCATCGCCATCACCTCGGCCGAAGCCGGCGAGGGCAAGACCGCCACTCTCAGCAACCTCGCCATCGTCCTCGCCCAGCTCGGCCGTCGCGTCCTGCTGCTCGATGGCGATCTGCGCAAGCCGCGCCAACACCAGGTCTTCGGTCTGTCGAATCGTGAAGGCTTGGTGAGCTATCTCACCGGCAGCGCCGCCATCGAGCAGATCGTCTTCCGCACGGTGGTCCCCAACCTGTTCGTGGCGCCGGCCGGACCAACACCACCGAACCCGTCCGAGCTGCTCGCCTCGGATCGTATGGGCACGCTGGTGGACCAGGCCCGAGAGCAGTTCGACTACGTGCTGATCGACACGCCGCCGGCCCTCGCCGTCACCGACGCCACCATCGGCGGCTCGCTGGCCGATGGCGTGGTGCTCTGCTTCCGCGCCGGCAACGTGCCGCGGGAAGACGTTCGAGCCTGCCGTGATCGCCTGCTGATGGCCGACGTTCGACTGCTCGGCGCAGTCCTCAACCGTCATCGTTCGGGCGGCGCCCGCTACGGCAAACGCTACGAGGGCTACGTCGCTCCCTACGGCGAGGAAGAGCCGACTTCGACCCACTCGGCGGCCTGATGATCGACATCCACTCGCACGTCCTGCCCGGCATCGACGACGGTGCCGAGGACCTCGCCCAGGCGGTCGAAATGTGCCGTCTGGCGGCCGCCGATGGCGTGCGCATCATGATCACCACGCCGCATCAACGCTCACCGAGCTGGGACAACAGCGACGCCCGCCGGCTCCATACCCTGCGGCGCGATCTGCAAGACGCCATCGGCGCCCTGCCCCGGCTGCTGCCGGGCGGCGAGCTGCGGGTCAATGCCGAGTTCCTCGACGAGATGGCCGACCACGAGCGACACGGCCTGCTGCCCCTGGCCGGCTCGCGCTATCTGCTAGTGGAGCTCGATCGCCACGATCCCCGGCCCGACGCCATCGGTCTCGCCCACGAGCTGCTGGTCGCCGGCTGGCGGCCGATCTTCGCCCACCCGGAGTTCATTCCGGCGCTGCGCGAAGACCTCGACCTGATGCACCGCCTGCGCCAAATGGGAGCCCACTTCCAGATCACCGCCATGTGCCTCACCGGCGACGTCGGACGCCCGGCCAAGGACCGCTGCCTCGCCATGATCGACGAAGGGCTGGTGCAGTTCGTGGCCAGCGATGCCCACGGCGTCGACTGGCGGCCGCCGGGACTGTCGGCGGCGCGGCGCGAGATCGCCAAGCGCTGGGGCGACGAAGCGGCCCGTGACCTGACCGAGACCAACGCCACGGCGGTGGTCGAGAACCGCCCCCTGGCGGTACCAGCGAGCATCTGAGGAAGGTCGAGGACCCGAGCATGAGGCGACCGAACCGAGTCTTCGCCGCGCTGCTGGCGTGCACCCTGTGGCTACCCGCCGCCGTTGCCCAGTCGAGCGCCGATTCCTTCTACGAGCAGCGCTTGAGGGACGGCGCCCTGGCCCTCGAGCGCGGACGCCTCGAGCAGGCGGTGCGCGACCTCCGCCTCGCCGCCTTCGGTTTTCTCGAGCAACCGGACCGGCTGCTCGAGAGCCTGACCCGCCTCGCCCTGGCCGAGGATGCCGCCGGCGACGGATTGGCCTTCGATCAGACTTTCCAGCGCATTCAGGATCTCGAGGAAAGCCGCGGCTGGTACCGAGAGGCGGATCTCCCGGCCGACCTGCGTCAGCGCTTCGAGGCGCGGGTGGCGACGGTCGTGCCCCTCGAGACGCTGCGCCAAAGCCAGGCCTTCAGCCATCTCGCGCGGCAGCGGCTGACTGCCGGCATCGAAGAGCTGCCGCCGCGCCAGCGCCGCGAGCGCCTGACCCGTCTGATCGCCGAGGAGCCGACGTCCGATCGCTGGCCGCTGCTGTTGGCGCGCCTCGAGCTGCAGCAAAAGCGTCCGCAGCAGGCGGTGGTCCTGGCGAGCAGCATCTTGAATCGCACCCCGACGGAACAGGGCGCCCTGTGCGTCCGCGGCATCGCCCATTCCCGCCTCGGCTCCTGCGCCGCCGCCGTCCCCGACCTCGCCGCCTGCGAGCGCTCGCGCCTCGATCTGCCGATCGCCTACGCCCACGTCGACTGCCTGCGCCAGCTCGAGCGCTGGAAGGAAGCCCAGGGCGCCCTGCAGGCGCTACCCCAGAACATTCAGGGCGACCGCTCCTTCAATCGCCTGCGACGCCAGATCGAGCGCGAGGTCGCCAAGCTGCCGGCACCGGTCCCGGACGCTGTTCCTCCGACCCGCGAGCTGGAGGTGGCCGCGACTCTGACCACTAGCGACCGTCAGCTTCTCGACCAGGCGCGCCAAGCCCTGGCCGAAGCCCGCACCGCCAGCGACCTGACCGAAGCCTCGCTGCTGGCGGCGGACGTCGCGGACCGCAATCCGGCGATCGCCGAGGCCCAGCTACTCGCCGGGGAGATCTTCTACCGAGCTTCCCGCTGGAACGAGGCGTCACGCTATTTCCAACGTGCCGGCGACCCTCCCGAGGATCGCCACGGGCTGCTCTTCTACATGGCCGTGTCGTACTTCGAGGCCGGTCAGGCGGCGGCGGCTCGACAAGCCCTCGAACGCGCCCTGCCCAATCTCAAACGCACTCCCTTCGTCGAGACCTATATCGAACGGATTCTCGGCAGCGGTGGCGGGGACTCGAGCTCGGCAATCGAGTAATGCAGCACGTACTATCGAAACGTTAGGAATACCAAAGATCCGATAAAGTTGACGGCATTCCGCCGGACCGGTATAACTCGCATCGAACTGCCAGGAGGTTCGAATGAAAAGGACAGCTCTCTCCCTGAGCGTGCTCGGGGTGATTCTTATGGTGGCCCCGATGGCTGCCACGGCCCAGACCGTTGCGGTCGATGTCGAGCAGGTGGAATGCCTGCCGCTGGCGCGCAACACGGTGGTCAAGGCCACAGTGACCGGCGATCCGGCCGGCAGCACGGTGCGTCTGTTCTTTCGGCGGATGCACGAAGAAGTGGAAGATTTCTACTGGGTGGGAATGAACCCCAGCGCCGGAGGTTATTGGGGCGTCCTGCCGCGGCCCGAAGATCACAAGCTGCGCGAGCACGAGCTCGACGATCCGCCGGACGATGTCGAGTCGGACGAGCTGTGGGCCGCCTGGTGGCAGGCCAAAGAGGCTTCCGAGGACCGTGACCCCAACGATGACCTCGACGACGAGATCATCCGCGAGCGCGCCTCCGTGGGCGGCTTCCCGGAGGACCGGGCCTGGATGACGGCCCTCGACAACGACACCTTCCAGCGCTGGCTGGAGGATCTCGAGAACGAGCCGGCGGAGTACTACGCCGCCGTCTTCGACGCCAGCAACGAGCTGGTCGCCAAGTCGGACATGAAGGTCGCCCTGGTGCGTGAGGAGTGCGAGGTCGCCTTCACGCCGCAGGAGGCCGGCGAGGCGCTCAACCTGACGATCGGCGAGACCGCGCCTTGGCAGGAAGGTAAGAAGGTCTTCCACTGGCTTTGCGACGGCATCGTCACGCGCGTCAACAGCGCCTGGATTCCGCGCGCCGACGAGGTCTGTCGCTCCTGCGTGGTGGCGCTGTTCAACAAGCGCGACTTCCTGGTGCCGGCCACCGTGGTCGGCGTCGGCGGCATCACGACGATCATCATCTCGGACGACCCGGACCCGTCGCCCACCCGTCCGACAGGCTTCTAGCAGCCATAGGAGAAGTCGCGTAGCGACTTCTCCTATACGACTGCTAGATTTCTTCAGGGGGGCTCTGGGCGCCCCCCTCGAGCCAACGCACATGTCGTTGGCTCTCTCCCCCGTCCCCGGCGGCCAGGGCCGCCGCCTCGCGCTATAGCGCTCGGGAGCCGCGTGCTCTTCAGCACACGGCAACTCAAGGCATGGGCCGTCGAAGCAAAGGCCTACCTCCTAAGGAGGTCGAGCTGAGATAGGATCGCTCGCGTGTGAAGGACGGCACGCGGGCGATTTTCGTTTGCCCCTCACCCATTCCAACGAGCAATCCATGACGACGACACCTTCCGAGGTTCTCCTCGAATCCGAGCTGGCGACCAAAATCCAGCAACGGCAGGCCCAGGTCGGCATTCTGGGCCTCGGCTATGTCGGCCTACCGCTGGCCCTGTCCCTGGCGGAGCGCGGCTTCCCGACCCTCGGCTTCGACGTCGACGGCGACAAGGTCGCCACCCTGATGGCCGGCGACACCTACATCCGTCAGTGTCCGGCCGATCGCATCGCCCCCTTGGTGACCGCCGGCCGCCTCACCGCCACCGCCGATTTCGGCCGCCTCGGCGAGCCCGACGTGCTGCTGATCTGCGTACCCACGCCGCTCACCGCCCAGCGCGAGCCGGACATGAGCTACATCGAGGCCACCGCCGAGCGCATTCGGCCGACGCTGCGTCGCGGCCAATTGGTGATCCTCGAATCGACCACCTATCCCGGCACCACCGAAGGGTTGCTGCGCTCCCTCCTCGAGAGCGAGGCGATGACCTGCGGCGAAGATTTCTTCCTCGCCTACTCGCCGGAGCGCGAGGATCCCGGCAACGAGAGTCACTCGACCAGCACCATCCCGAAGGTGGTCGGCGGCGTCGGTGACGCGGCGGCCCGCCTCGCCCAGGCCTTCTACGACCAGCTCGTGCCACAGACGGTGCGGGTGTCGTCGGCGCGCACGGCAGAGGCCACCAAGCTGACCGAGAACATCTTCCGCGCCGTCAACATCGCCCTGGTCAACGAGCTCAAGATCATCTACGACCGCATGGGCATCGACATCTGGGAGGTCCTCGACGCCGCCGAGACCAAGCCCTTCGGCTTCATGCGCTTCAATCCCGGCCCGGGCTGGGGTGGGCACTGCATTCCCCTCGACCCCTTCTACCTGTCCTGGAAGGCGCGCGAGTTCGGCATGTCGCCGAAGTTCATCGAGCTCGCCGGCGAGATCAACGTCACCATGGCGGCCTACGTCCTCGACAAGCTGCAGAGCGCCCTCAACGAGCGCCGCCTGCCGGTGCGCGGCAGTCGCATTCTGATGCTCGGCATCGCCTACAAGAAGAACGTCGCCGATCCGCGCGAGAGCCCGGCCTTCGAGCTTCTCGAGCGTCTCCTCGAGATGGGCGCCGAAGTGAGCTATCACGACCCCTACATTCCCGAGGCACCGCGCATGCGCACCTGGCCCGATCTGCCACCGATGCGCTCCGTCGAGCTCACCGCCGAGACCCTCGCCGCCCAAGACGCGGTGCTGCTGGTGACCGACCATCGCGACGTCGACTACGACGCCGTGCTCGAGCATGCCGGGCTGGTTGTCGACACCCGCGGCATTTATCGCCAGCCCCACGCCAAGGTGGTCAAGGCCTGACCCGCGACGGCGGATCAGAAGAGAGCACCCGGCCATGAAACGCGTCGTCATCTCGACCTCGTCCTTCGGCAAGATCTCGCGCCATCCCCTCGATCTCCTCGCCGACGCCGGCTGCGAGGTGATCCTGAATCCCCATGGCCGCAAACTGACGCCGGCCGAAAGCCGTGAGCTGCTGGCCGACGCCGACGGCTTGATCGCCGGCACCGAGCGTCTCGACCGCGAAATTCTCGCCGCGGCGCCACGCCTCAGGATCATCTCGCGCGTCGGCACCGGCCTCGACAGCGTCGACCTCGACGCTGCAGAAGAGCTCGGCATCAAAGTTCTCAACACCCCCGATGCCCACGTTCCGGCGGTCGCCGAGCTCACCCTGGCGGGCATGTTGGCGGTGTTGCGCCAGATCGCTTTCGCCGATCGCCGGGTGCGCGCCGGCCAGTGGACCAAGCCGATGGGCAGGCTGCTCTTCGGCAAGAGAGTGGGCATTGTCGGCATGGGACGGGTGGGGCGCTACCTGCGCGGCCTGTTGCAGCCCTTCATGGTCGAGCTCCTGGCCCACGATCTCGAGCCCGATCCGTCCCTCGAGGACGTGCGCTGGGTTGGCCTGGCGGAGCTCCTCGAAAGGTCCGAGGTCGTGACCCTGCACGTTTCCGGAGGCCGACTGCTCGACGCCGACGCCATCGCCAGCATGCTGCCCGGCGCGGTGCTGGTCAACGTCGCCCGCGGCGGCGTGGTCGACGAGGCCGCCCTCGCCGAAGCCCTCTCCTCCGGCCACCTCGCCGGCGCCCACCTCGACGTCTTCGAAGACGAACCTTACGAAGGTCCCCTCACCGACCTCGACAACGTCCTTCTGACCAGCCACATCGGCTCCTACGCCGCCGAGTGCCGGGTGGCGATGGAGCTCGAGGCGACGGAGAAGGTGATCGCTCATTTCGCCGCGGGAGGAGCGGGATGAGCGACGTCCCCGACGCCCCCAGCGCTCTCGTCACCGGCGGCGCTGGCTTCCTCGGCAGCCATATCGCCGACACCTTGAGCGAACGCGGCTTCGCAGTCACCCTCTTCGACCGCCAACCCTCTCCCTATCGACGCCCTGACCAACAGATGGTCGAAGGCGACATCCTCGACGCCGACGCCCTGATGGCCGCCGCCGAGGGCTGCGACGTGGTCTATCACCTGGCCGCCCTCGCCGACCTCAACGAGGCCCGTTCGCGGCCCCACGACGCCGCCAAGCTCAATATCCTCGGGACCCTCCACGCCCTCGAAGCGGCGCGCGCCCATCGCGCCCGCCGCTTCGTCTTCGCCAGCACGGTTTACGTCTACAGCCGCGCCGGCGGCTTCTACCGCTGCTCGAAGCAGTCCTGCGAGGCCTTCATCGAGGAGTTCCAGCGTCAGTCCGGCCTCGCTTACACCATCCTGCGCTACGGGAGCCTGTACGGCCCGCGGGCCGATGCCAGCAACGGCTTCTACCACCTGCTGCGCCAGGCCCGCCAGGAGGGCCGTATCGTCCACAGCGGCCGGCCCGACGACCGGCGCGACTACATTCACGTCGGCGACGCCGCGCGCCTCAGCGTCGACGCCCTCGATCCGGCCCACGAGAACCAGCACCTGGTACTCACCGGCCCGACCTCGACCCGCCTCGAAGATCTCTTCACCATGTTCGAAGAGATTCTCGGCCGCCGGATCGAGGTCGACTACCGGGCGGCCGAGGGCGACGGTCACTATCGCGTCACCCCTTACGCCTACAGCCCGCGCACCGGCCACAAACTGACCTCGAACCTCTCCGTCGACATGGGGCAGGGCATCCTGCAGCTGCTCGAGCAGCTCGATGGCGAGAACCCCGAGAACCAACCCGCGGAGCCCACGTCGTGACCTCGACCTCCAACGCCGCCCCCTTCAATGCGGCGATCGTCACCGCCCGCGCCGGCAGCAAATCGATTCGCGATAAGAACGTCTTTCCGGTCGACGGTAAACCGCTGGTCGCTTACCCGCTGCAGGCGGCCCTCGACGCCCAGCGCATCGACCGCGTCTTCATCTCGACCGATGGCGACAGCATCGCCCAGGCGGCCCGCGACCTGGGCTGCGAGGTAATCGAGCGACCGGACGAGCTCGGTGGCGACACGGTCAATCACGGCGACGTCATCAAGCACGCCGTCGAATGGGTCGACGAGCGCTACGCGGGACTTGCCAACATCGTCCTCCTGCTCGGCAACACGGTGATGATCGACGGACCCTTGCTCGATCACTGCCTCGAAACCCTCGAGGCGGCCGACGACCTCGACTCGGTGATGACCGTCTGGGAAGCGGCCGACGACCATCCCCTGCGCGCCATGGAGATCTCCGACGGCCTGCTGCGCCCCTACGGTGGCGAGCGCAACGTCTCGACGGAGCGCCAGTCCTATCCGCGGGCCTACTACTACGACCAGGGCGTATGGGCGTTCCGCAAGGACTGCGTGCAGCGCCGCGAAGGTCCCAACCCCTGGTGGTGGATGGGCAAGCGCAGCAAGCCGATCGTGCGCAACTGGGTCACCGGCCGCGATATTCACACCCACCTCGATCTCAGCTTCTCCCAGTGGTGGCTGTCGCAACTGCCGAAGATCAAGGATCTGTAGGTCCGCGATGACGACCCCGCCCCTGCGCGCCGTGGTCTTCGATTTCGACGGCGTCATCCTCGAGTCGACCGAGATCAAGACCCGCGCCTTCGCCGACCTGTTCGCCGACCGGCCGGAGCACCGCGAGGCGATCCTGCGCCACCACCTCGAAAACGTCGGTCTGTCGCGCTACCGCAAGTTCGAGTGGATCTACCGTGAGCTCTTCGCCGAGCCGCTGAGCGACGAAGCCTCGCGCCAGCTCGGCGAACGCTACTCGGCGATCGCCCTCGAGCAGGTGATGGCCTGCCCGATGGTCCCCGGCGCCCGGCAGGTGCTCGCCGACCTGGTCGGCAAGCTGCCCGCCTTCGTCGCCAGCGGCACACCGCAGGTAGAGCTGCGCCAGATCGTCGCCGAGCGCGGCCTCGGCCCCTACTTCGCCGAGGTCCACGGCGCGCCGCGGCCCAAGGAGGCCATCCTCGAAGACCTCCTCCAACGCCACCGGCTGGCACCGCGGGAGGTGGTGATGGTGGGGGACGGCATGACCGATCTGCGCGCCGCCCAGGCCGTCGGCACCCGATTCGTGGGTCGCGAGCTGGGCTCCGTCTTCGCCGCCGAGGAGGTGCCGCGGGTCGCCGACCTGGTCGGGCTGCGGCCACACCTCGGCCTGCCCCCGGGCGAGGGCCCATGAGCCCTCGGGAGCGCACCGCGCCACGCCTCGTCGGCGCCTATCGCGGCTGCGCCCTGATGGTGCTCAACGGCCTGCTGACGCTGCTCCTGATCAACCTGGCGGCAGCCCTGCTGTTGGCGCTGCTGCCGCAGAGGTCCGGCTCCCAGCTCTACCGCGACGAGGTCCTGGCGCAGGCCTATCCGGGCTGGAGCGAAGACGATCGCCGCCAGCTCCTCGACGAGACCTGGAACCGGACCTACCGCTACGAGCCCTACGTCCAGTTCCGCGAGCAGGCCTTCAGCGGGCGTTTCGTCAACGTCTCATCGGCGGGCTTTCGGCAGGGGCCCGAAGACCCCGACTGGCCGCCCCGGGAAGGCGAAGAATCGGTCTTCGTCTTCGGTGGATCGACCGCCTTCGGCTACGGTGTCGCCGATCACGAGACCCTGCCGGCGGCCCTCGGCCGCCACCTCGAAGCCACCTGCGGACGGCCGCTGCCGGTCTACAACCTGGCGCGCTCCAACTACTACAGCACCCAGGAGCGCATCCTCTTCACCCAGCTCCTGTCGGCCGGCCAGGTGCCGCGCGCGGCGGTTTTCCTCGATGGCCTGAACGACACCCTCTACGACCGCGACGAGCCCAAGTTCACCGGCCGCCTGGCGGCGTTGATGGACGAGAGCGACACCTCCGTGCGGCGCCGCGCCGTCAAGACCCTGGCGCTGTTCCGTCTCCTTCGCCGGCTGCAGCCGACCGGCCCCGACGCGGTGACCGCCGGCGATCCCGGTCGCGCCCCGCAGGTCCTCGAGCGCTGGCGACGCAATCGCCAACTGACCACCGCCACGGCCGAGGCCGCCGGAGCTCACGCTCTCTTCGTCTGGCAGCCGGTACCGGCCTGGGGCTACGACCTCGAGCACCACCTGTTCGCCGACACCGGCATTCCCGCCGCCGAGCTGCTGGCTCGGGTCTACCAGCGGATGGACCGCGAGCGCGATCCAGAAGATCCCCAGTTCCTGTGGCTCGCCGACGTCCAAGAAGGCCGCCAAGACCTCTTCTACATCGACCGGGTGCACTACTCGGCCGCCTTCAACGCTGAGCTGGCGGGCCACATCGCCGAGCGCCTGAGCCCCGTCCTCTGCCCTCCATGAGCGCCGAGCGGTCGGTCACCCGCCGCATCCTCGGCAACACCCTCTGGCTGCTCAGCGCCCGCGGCCTGTCGATGCCGCTGGCCTTCGTCGAGAGCATCGTCGTCGCCCGCCTGCTGGGCGTCGCCACCTTCGGCGTCCTCGGCATCGTCATCACCATCGTGACGGTCACCAAGCGCCTGCTGTCTTTTCGCATGAACGAGTTCGTGGTCAAGTACCTGGCGGAAGCCCAGGAGAGCGAAGACCCCAAGCTCGGCGGGGCGGTCCTGAAGGGCGCCCTGCTCACCGAAGGGGTCACCGCCGGCGTCGCCTTCCTCCTCATCGCCGCCCTCGCGCCGTGGACCGCCGACCGCTTCCTGGGGGACCCGCAGGCGGCCCGCTGGATCATCACCTACGGTCTCATCGTGCTCGCCGAAGCGATGATCGAATCGACCACCGGCGCCCTCCAGGCCTTCGATCGCTTCGCCCTCCAGGCCCGCTTCAACGTCCTGCGGCGCTTGATCATCCTGCTGGCGGTGGTCGCCGCCAGCCTCCTCGACGGCGGCCTCGGCGAGGTCATCGCCGCCTATCTGCTGGGCCACGGCACCATCGCCATCGCCAGCCTCGTCGCCACCCACCGGGAGGCGGTCCGGCAGCTCGGTGCCGATTGGTGGAAGGCCTCCTGGAGCCTGCTTGGCGAGCGCTGGCGGGAGATGCGCCGCTTCACCCTGTTCACCAACTTCGGCGCCACCCTGAGCCTGATCATCAAAGAAGCCGACCTGCTGTGGATCTCCTTCTTCCAGACCCCCACCGAGGCCGGTTACTACAAGCTCGCCATGTCCCTCCTCAAGGTACCCTTCGCCGCCGCTTCGCCGATGGTCAAGTCGGTCTATCCGGAGCTTTCGAAGGCGGTGGCCCGACGCTCCGCCGGCGCAGTGCGCAAGATCCTGCTCCGTAGCACCCAGATCAGCGCCCTCTGGGTGGTGCCGGTCTGCCTCGCCCTGGCGCTGCTGGCGCCCTGGATCGTCGAACGCTTCTACGGCCCGGAATTCTTGCCAGCGGTGGCCGTGGTACGCCTCCTGCTGATCGGACTCGGCCTGTCGAATCTGCTCTTCTGGACCCGGCCGGCGCTGCTCGCCTTTGGCCGCCCCGACGCCGCCTTCAAGATCGCCATCGTCAATGCGGTGCTCAAGGTCGCCCTGGCGATCACCCTGCTGCCGATCGCCGGCTACCTCGCCCTCGCCGGCATCCTCTCGGGCCTCTACCTGGTCGGCATCGCCCTGTCGCTGGTGGTCATCGCCCGCGAGCTGAAACGGCTTCGAGGTCTTCTCGCGGGCGGCTCCGAGGATGGTCCCGAGGAGACGCAAGCTCCGGCCTGAGAATGGGCGTGATCCCGCAACGAGGAAAGCCCTTGCCGGCAGCCTTCCGGGGCTCCTGAAAAGCTCTGGGAGAGGGCACGATCTGTTAGACTTTCGGCACCAACGCGAAGCTTTCAGCGGATTCACGGCGTTGGTGCTCCCCCATTTCGGGCTCAGAGAGAAAAGCATGACCGATCGCTACAGCTCGGAGGTCTTCGGGCATTACCTGACGACTGCCTCGGCCCATCGCAGCGACCTTTCGGAGGAAGGGATCGCCAAGTCGCGCCAGGCCTATCAACGGGAGTTCGGCGCCTTCCTGCCGTCGGACAAGGACGCCCCGATCCTCGAGATCGGCTGCAGCGTCGGCGGCTTCCTCGACTTCCTCGCGGAGAGCGGCTACCAAACCGTGCAAGGGGTCGAGATTTCCCACGAGCTGGTCGAGGTCTGCCATCAGCGCGGTCACGAGTCGGTGGTGTGCGCCAGCGGCCTCGATTTCTTGGCCGGCAGCGACCAGCGCTGGGCGACGGTGGTGATGATCGACGTCCTCGAGCACCTCCCGAAGCAGGCCGGTCTCGATCTCCTGAAGGCCATCGCCGCCTGTCTGCAGCCCGAAGGCCGACTGGTCCTGCGGGTGCCGAACATGAGCAATCCCCTCAACCTGCAGGCGCGCTACGGCGACTTCACCCACGAGGTCGGCTACTCGAAGGAAGCCCTCGAGCAGATGCTGCGCATCGCCGGCTTCGAGGTCGAGTCGGTGCACGCCGCCGCCGGCCAGCACCGCAACCCGCTCGCCAAGCTGGTCTTCGATCGCATGGCGTGGTGGGCCTTCCAGCAGTTCTGTCGTCGCACCATGCAGATCCGCGCCCAGGTCCTGCGCGGCAAGAACATCATCGGCGTCGCCACCCCGAAGGCATCGTGAGGCGCCGACCGTGAGCCCAGCCACCTACCGCGACGAGGCCTTCGACCAGTACCTGTCGTCGATCTACGCTCACCTGCGCAACGATCTGTCGGAGGCTGGCCTGGAGCGCTCCATCGGCACCTATGACCGCGAGTTCGGCGCCTACCTGCCCGACGACCGGCAGGCCGCCATCCTCGAGATCGGCTGCGGCAGCGGCGGCTTCCTGCGCCTCTGCAAGAGCCTCGGCTACGAGCGCGTCCAGGGCATCGACATCTCCCAGGAGCAGGTCGACTTCTGCAACCGCAACGGCCTGCCGGAGGTCGAGTGCTCGGACGGCCTGAGCTTCCTCGAGGGCTCGCCGGGGCGCTTCGACCTGATCTTGATGAGCGACGTCCTCGAGCACTGCCCGAAGGCGGAAGCCCTCGGCCTGCTGAGAGCCATCCACGGCGCCCTCGATGTCGGCGGCCGGGTGGTGGTGCGGGTGCCGAACATGAGCAATCCCCTCAACCTGCGCACCCGCTTCGTCGACATCACCCACGAGCTCGGCTTCACCCGCAGCAGCCTGGCGCAGGTCTTCGAGCTCACCGGCTTCACCGTCGACCGCGTCGAAGGCGCCGTCAGCCGGCACTCGAATCCCCTGGCCCGGCTGGTCTTCGACCGCTTCCTGTGGGCCGCCTTCCGGCTGCTCTACCGGCAAGTGCTGTGGCTCGATGACGAAGCCCTGCAGGGCAAGAATCTGATCGGCGTCGGCCGCAAGGCGAGCGCCTGAAGGTTGTCTTTTTCTTTCGCGAGGACTTGAGATGAGCGAAACCATTCTGGTCACCGGCGGCGCCGGTTTCATCGGCTCCCACCTGGTCGACAAGCTGGTTGCCGACGGTCACCGGGTGCGGGTGCTCGACGCCCTCGACCCGCAGGTTCACGAGGGCGGGCAGCGCCCCGACTACCTCAACCCGCAGGTCGACTACACCTTCGCCTCGATGTCCGACGACGCTGCCCTGGCGGCGTGCCTCGAGGGGGTCGACGTGGTGGTCCATTTCGCCGCCAGCGTCGGCGTCGGCCAGTCGATGTACGCCATCGAGAAGTACGTCGAGTCCAACACCCTCGGCACCTCGAAGCTCCTCGACCGGCTGGTCAACCAGGGCCGCGGCCAGATCCGCAAGCTGGTGGTGGCGTCGTCGATGAGCGTCTACGGTGAAGGCCTCTACGACTGCGCCACCTGCGGCCTCCAGGCTCCCGGTGATCGCAGCATCGAGCAGCTCGAAGCCGGCCAGTGGGAGCCACGCTGCCCGAGCTGCGGTGAGGCCCTGGCTCCTCGGCCGACGGACGAGTCGAAGCCCCTCGACCCGACCTCCGTCTACGCCCTCACCAAGTACGACCAAGAGCGCCTCTGCGTCGCCATCGGCAAGGCCTACAAGCTGCCGGTGGTGGCGCTGCGCTTTTTCAACGTCTACGGACCGCGGCAGGCGCTCTCGAACCCCTACACCGGGGTCGCCGCCATCTTCTCGTCGCGCATCAAGGCCGGCAACGCGCCGCTGGTCTACGAGGACGGCCAGCAGCGCCGCGACTTCGTCAGCGTCTACGACATCGTCGCCGCCGTCCAGCTCGTCATGGAGCATGCCGGGGCCGACTACCGGGTGTTCAACGTCGGCAGCGGCCACACCGTCTCGGTGGTCGAGCTCGCCGAGCTGCTGATCGAGCTCTACGGCAAGCAGGGTGAGTTGCAGCCGGAGATCGCCGGGCGCTTCCGACAGGGCGACATCCGCCACTGCTTCGCCGACATCTCGGCCCTGCGCGACCTCGGCTTCGCGCCCGCCATCGAGCTCGCCGACGGCCTGCGCGACCTCGCCGCCTGGGCCGATGGCCAGCAGGCCGAGGATCGCTTCCAGGCGGCCCAGCAGGAGCTGCGCAACAAAGGCCTGGCGTAGTTCCGTCGCCATGAAGATCTGGTACTTCTCGAAGGGCGACGAGAACGTCCCGAGCAGCCGCTACCGCTGCTTTTTCTTCGCCGAAGAGCTGCGCCAGCAGGGCCTCGAGGTGGAGATTTGCGATCCGCCACCGCGGCGCTTCGGGCTGCGCATTCCGCGCGGCGGGCTGGCCGAGCTGTGGCGCCTCCACCGCCAGCTCCGCAAGGCTCGCAAGGGCGACGTCATCTACCTGCAGCGCCCGATCCACAATACCCTGTTCGTGGGCCTGGCGGTGCTCCACAAGTGGCTCTTCCGGCGCGCCATGGTGTTCGACTACTGCGACCCGATCTTTCTCCACTCGCCGCGCAAGACCGCCCTGCTGGCGCGCTGGGCCGACGCCGTGGTGGTGAGCTGCGAGGACCTGGCGCGCTTCGCCCGGCGCTACAACGACGAGGTCCACATCGTGCCCAACAGCGTGCGGGCGGGCGAGATCCACGACCTCTCCGCGTCGCGGCCGGAGGCCCCGCGGCCGGTGGTCGGATGGGTCGGCGGGGCGCGCCTCCACGAGAAGAACCTGCGCCTGCTGATGGCCGTCTTCCGCCGCCTCGAGACGCCCTTCACCTTCCGCCTGATCGGCGCCAAGGGTGCCGACGATCTGGTGGCCGACTTCCGCGCCGTCCCGGATCTCGACCTCGACGTCATCGAGTGGCTCAGCCCGGAGAAGGTGCCGACGGAGATCACCAAGTTCGACATCGCGGTGTTGCCCCTCGAAGCCACCGACTGGAATCAGAAGCTGGTCACCAAGCTGCTCGAGTACCTCGCCGGCGGCGCCGCCGTGGTCGCCAGCCCGGTGGGCGACAACCGCTTCGCGATCGAGGACGGCGTCAACGGCTTCCTGGCCACCCACGAAGACGAGTGGGTGACCAAGCTCGACACCCTGCTCGCCGACGGCGAGCTGCGCCGCCGCTTCGCCGAACGCGGTCAGGAGACGCTGCGCCAGCGCTATTTCCTGACCGCGAACGGCCAGCGCCTGGCGCAGATCCTGCGCGACCTCGCCGCCTGAGGCGGGAGCCGAAACGCCGTCATGCGCCTGCTCTACCTGTCCCTGTCCTACGTGCCGTCGCGCCGCGCCAGCGCCGTCCACGTGATGAAGATGTGCGCCGCCCTGGCGCGCCAGGGGCACCAGGTGGAGCTGATCACCAAGCGCTGTCCGCCGCGCCAGGAGCCGGGGGTCGAGGACGATCACCGCTTCTACGGCGTCGAACCGATCTTCCGCCTCGACAAGCTGCCCCGGCCGGCGTGGCGCGGCGGCGGCCTGGTCTACAGCCTCGCCCTCGAGCGCCGCTTGCGGCGAGCCCGCCGCGAGGCCGGCACCACGGTCTTCAGCCGTGACCTGTTCGGCGCCTGGCGCTCCGTTCGCCTCGGCCTGCCAACCATTTTCGAGGCCCACGGCCTGCCCAAGACCGCCCGCGCCACGCGCTGGCACCGCGAGCTTTTCGCCAGCCCCCATCTCGAGCGCCTGGTGGTCATCTCGCAGGCCCTGGCGGAGCGCTTCGAGGGCCTTGGCCTGCTGCCCCCCGCCGACCGGCTGCTGGTAGCCCACGACGCCGCCGACCCGATGGCCGTCGCCGAACCACGAACGCCGCCCTGGAACGAGCCGCAGATCGGCTATATCGGTCACCTCTACCCGGGGCGCGGCGTCGAGGTGATCGTCGCCCTCGCCGAGCGCCTGCCGCAGTGCTCCTTCCACCTGGTGGGCGGCCGGCGCGAGGACGTCGAGCGCTGGCGCGCCACCACCGCTCTGCCCAACCTGACCTTCCACGGCTTCGTCGCCCCCGGCGAGCTGGCGGACCACTACGGCCGCTTCGACATTCTGCTGATGCCCTACCAGCGCAAGGTCGGCGTCGCCAGCGGCAAGACCGACACCAGCGGCTGGATGTCGCCGATGAAGATGTTCGAGTACCTCGCCACCGGCCGGCCGATCGTCTCCTCGGATCTGCCGGTGCTGCGCGAGGTGCTGCGCGACGAGGACAACGCCCTGCTGGTGGCGCCGGAGGACGTCGACGGCTGGGCGCAGGCGATTCAGCGGCTCCTCGACGACGGCCCCCTGGCCCGCCGCCTCGGCGAACAGGGCGAGCGCGACTTTCGCGATCACTACACCTGGGATGCCCGGGCGCGGGCCGTGCTCGATGGGCTCGGATCTTCGGCGGCAGAAAGTCCTCGGCGATGACCGACGCCAAGCCACCCCTCGCCACGCCACCCCTCGAGGTCTGGCTATTCCGCCCCACCATGGGCCACGGCGGCGCCGATCGCGTCACTCTCACCCTGCTGCAGCACCTCGACCGCCGCCGCTTTCGGCCGACGCTGGTGCTGATGCAGCGCTCGGGGCCGTTTCTCGAAGGCATCCCGGAAGACGTCCCCGTCCTCTCCCTCGACGCCCCACGGCTGGTCTCGGCGGTGCGGCCGCTGGCCGCCCTACTGCGCAATCCACCGCCGGCGGGGCCGCCGGATCTGCTGTTTTCGACCGCCAGCGGCACCAACTTGGTGGTCACGCTACTGCCGCGCCACCTGCGCCGGCGCTTCGGACTGATGCTCTCCGAGCGCAGCACCCTGCAGCGCGACGACCGGGCCGCCTGGAAGAACCGCCTGCTGCTGTTCGCCAAGAGCCGCCTCTACGGCCGCGCTCAGCGCATCGCCGCGGTTTCGGCGGGCATCGCCGACGATCTGGTGGCCCGCACCGGCTTCCCGCGCCAGCGCATCGACGTCGTCTTCAACCCGGTGGTCAGCGACAGCCTGCATCAACGCGCCAGCGAGACGGTGGCGGAGCCTTGGCTCGCCGAAGCCGATGACGACGACGGCCCACAGGTCATCTTGGCCGCCGGCCGGCTGGTGCCAGTGAAGGACTACGGCAACCTGCTCGCAGCCTTCGCGCGGCTGCAGCGCGAGCGACCGCGAGCCCGCCTGGTTGTGCTCGGCGAAGGGCCCGAACGCACCACCCTCGAAGCCCAGGCCGAGGCCCTCGGCATTGCCGATGTGGTCAAGCTGCCGGGCTTCGTCGACAACCCCTTCGCCTGGATGAGCCGGGCCACGGTGTTCGCCTTGAGCTCGCGTTTCGAAGGGCTTCCCGGGGTCCTTATCCAGGCGATGGCCTGCGGCGCCGCGGCGGTGTCGACGGACTGCCCGACGGGCCCCTCGGAGATCATCCGTGACGGCGAGAACGGCCTGCTGGTGCCGGTGAGCGACCCCGCCGCGCTGGCCACCGCCGTCGGTCGCCTGCTCGACGACGCCGAGCTGCGCCGGCGTTTGTCACGACAGGGCCGCCGAGACATGCGACAATTCGGACTCGAAGCGTCCCTGCGGCGCTACTCGGATACCCTCGAAAGAACCGCTTCGGAGCGCGCGCAATGGACATCCTGAAGGTTGGACTGATCGGAGCAGGACACATCTCCGAAACCCACCTCAAGGCCTGGCATCGGTCCCAGGGCTGCCAGGTCACGGACATCTTCGACCTCAACCGCGAAATGGCCGAAGAGCGCGCCCGGCGCTTCCGCATCGAGCGGGTCCACGATCGCCTGGAAGACCTCCTGGACAAGGTTCAGGTGGTCGACATCTGCACTCCGCCGTCGACCCACGGAGACCTGCTGCGGCAGGCCGCCGAACGCGGTCTCCACATCCTGATCGAAAAGCCGATGGTGATCTGGGCGTCCGAATGGGAGGAGCTGGCGCCGCTCTTCGCGCGCTCGCCGGGCAAGCTGGCGGTGCTCCACAACCTGAAGTATGCGCGCAGCGTGCAGAACGCCAAGAAGTGGGTCGACCAGGGGCGCATCGGTCGCATTCTGCGTCTCACCCGCCGCTTCCTCACCCACCCCGAGAGCGACCGCATGCTGGTCGGCGACCGCCACTGGTCCCATCGCCTGCCGGGGGGCCGCTGGTTCGAGACCCTGCCCCACGAGCTCTACCTCATCCACAGCTTCCTCGGCCCCCTCGGCCTGGCCCACGTCGACGCTCTGCAGACGGCGGCGGCCCCGCCGGGAGCACCGGCCGACGAGGTCCAGCTCACCTTCACCGGTCGGGACGCCATCGCCACCGTCCACTACTCGGCGAGCTGTCGCCTCAACCACCGCAGCATGACCCTCTACGGCGAAAAGGGCATCATCGATATCGACCTGCTGGGCGACTCGGTGAAGGTGCTGAGCCACGGCGATGCCCAGTGGCGGCGCGCCGCCGGCGGCACCTTGCTCGATGCCGGCTCGGAGCTCGTGCAGTCGGTGCCGGACCGCATGGCCTACTTCGGCGAGCGCCTGCAGGGCGCCTCGCCCCACTTCAAGCTGATCCAGGACTTCGCCGGCTACCTCCACGATCGCAACCCCTCGCCGACGCCGATGGACGAGGTCGAGTACGTGGTGCGCCACTGCGAAGAGGTCGGGCGAGCCATCGACGCGCGGCTGGAAAGCCTCCGTGCCACAGGTTGATTTCCTGATCTCGAACCCCGGCCATCACCTGGCCATGAGCCAGCCGGTCGCCGCCGCCCTGGCCTTCCGGGGAGTGCGCTGCCGCATTCTGTCGCTGTGCGAGTTCCGCGGTCTGAAGACGCCCGCCGAAGCCCCACCGGCAGAGCTCTGCCAGGTGGTGCCGATGCGCTTCCGATCGCCCTCCTCGAGTCTGCCGACGACGGGCTCGTCGAGGACCGCCGGTCGCGGTCTCAAGCCGCTCGCCAAAGGCGCGGCCTGGAGTCTGCTCCTGGAGCGGCCGCTGCGCCGCCGGTGGCGCAGCGCCTGGCCCGACCTGGTGGTGCTACCCAACGACGCCGCCTACCCCTACGACCGCATCGTGGCGCTCCTCGGCCGCCTCGACATTCCGTTCGTTCTGCTCCAGGAGGGGATCCGTTTTCCGCTCCCGGGGGTCACCGAGGAAGACGCCTACGGCCGCGGCGACGCCAACGCCATCGCCGCCTGGGGCGAATCGAGCGCCGCCTACTTTCGCGCCACCGGGGTACACCACGATGCCATCCACGTCACCGGCAGCCCGCGCTTCGACCACCTGGTGGCGGATCGCCCGGCGCTCGCCGACGAGGGCCCGCTGGTCCTGCTCTCGAACCCGATCGACGACCAGGGCTTCTGCACCAAGGTCGGCAAGCTCGACCTGCTCGAGGAGTTCGCCCGCGGCGCGGCGCCGCTGTTCGAGGATCCGACCTTCCGCCTGGTGATCAAGCTCCACGCGCGCGAGGACCCCGAGGAGGTCCGCCAGCGCCTGTCCGACGTCCCCCACACTCAACGCATCGAGGTCACCGTCGACGCGCCCCTCCACGACCTCCTGCGCTCGGCCCGCGGCGCCGTCGTGCTGGCCTCGACCGTCGGCCTCGAAGCGCTGCTCCTCGGCGTCCCCCTGGCGGTGCTCGAGATTCCGCACCACGGCTTCGTCTTCGACTACGTCGAGTCGGGGGGCGCCTACGGTCTGTCGCGGCGCCGCGAGCTCGCCACTCAAGTCAGGGAATGGCTGGCCGATCCGCCGACGGCAGCGACCTATATCGACCAAGCCCTGGCCCACCACGGCCGTGCCGACGAAGAGGTCGCCAGCCTGATCGAACGCCTCGCCGATCGTCCCTTCGAGAAGGCCGGCTTTGACTGATTCGGCCCTGCGTCTGCCTCGCCCCCTCGCCCTGGTGCTGCCGGTGTTCGTGTTCTCGGCCTTCCTCACCCAGGTGAAGTTCATTCCCGGGGTGCGCAACAACATCGGACCCTTCGAGGTCCTCGGCGGCTTGCTGATCGCCACCTTCTTCCTGTTCTACCGCCGGCCCGAAAAGCCGCTGCGCTGGAACCCGATCATGGGCCTGGTGGCCGCCATCCTCGCCCTCGCCGCCGTGTCCCAGAGCTGGATGCCACCCACCCACACCCGCCTCGGCATCATCCAGGTCGCCATCCTGGTCTTTCTGCTGCTCTTCCTGATCACCCTCTACAACCTCATCCTGCAGTACCAGATCCATCCCGCCGCGATCCTGCGCCTGATCACCCTGTCGATCCTGATCGTCGGCCCTTGGGTGATCCTCTCCGGTGTCCAGGCGGCCGGCGACTACCAGGCCTCGGGGCCCTTCCGCAACCGTGCCCACATGGGCAGCTACATGCTCTCGGCCTTCTGGCTGGTGCTGCTCTACACGGTGCAGCCCAACCTCAAGAAGCTCGACCGGCTGTTCGCCAACGGCGCCCTCTGCCTGACCCTCTACGGCGTCGCCGTCTCCGGCCGGCGCTCCGTCTACCTGTCGCTGATCTTCGGCCTGGCGGGCCTCGCCGTCGGCTTCCTGTTCGCCCATCGCGGCAAGCGCCTGACGCTGGTGCGCAGCGCCGTCGTCACCTTCGGTTTTCTGGCCATCTTCTACACCTTCGGCGCCCTGCTGGTGCCCCAGGCTTCTTTCTTCAAGGAGCGCGTCGGCATGATCGGCTCGCGCCTCCAGATGGTGTTCGCACCGGAGGAGGACCTGCAGCAGGGGGACAGCTTCTTCACCCTGCAGCGCAAAGGGGTGATGATGGCCTTCGACGAGAGCCCGCTGTTCGGCATCGGCTGGGGCGGCTTCGCCAAATCGCGCTTCTCGCCCACCGGCCACGAGGTCCACAGCACCCCGCTGCGCTTCCTCGCCGAGCTCGGTATCGTCGGCCTCGCCCTCTACCTCCTGCTGATGGCCTACCTGCTCTACGGCTCCGCGCGCATGTTCTGGGACATGCGCCGCACCGCCTACGGCGGCGTCTATCTGATTCTGATGGTCAGCCTGTGGAGCCTGTCGGTGAGCTACGTCTACAACCGCCACATCACCGAGCGCGCCTTCTGGCTGCTGCTGTTGATGTTCTTGATCCTCGAGGCCTTCGCCCGCGCCCAGCGCCGAGCACCGCAGAGAGCCCACCGTCCAGCGGTGCTCCAAGGCCGCCAGCGGCCGGCCCTCGGCACCGCCATGGCGCTGCCCCGCGCCTCCCGAACTCCAGGTGTCTCCGCCCGTGGCCAACCGCCCTCCTGGTGAGGTCGCGGCGCCGGCCGCGCGGTCGGGGCAACCCCGCGATCGGGCCGCGGCATCAACGCCTTCGGAATCGCCGCCCTCGGGCCCCCTGGTGTTCGTGGTCACCCACGGCGTCACCGCCCGCTTCCTGATGCTCGACCTGCTGCTCTACCTGGCGCGGCAAGGACACGACGTGCGGGTCTTCGCCGCCGGCGGCCACGATCTCGACGCGGTGGCCGCTGCCGGCATCGCCGTCACCGCCGTGCCGCTGCAGCGCGAGATCCGTCCCCTCGCCGACCTGCGCGCCCTCTTCCGGCTCTACCGGGAGCTACGCCGGATCAGGCCGGCGCTGGTCAATGCCGGCACCCCGAAGGCCGGTCTACTGGCGATGATCGCCGCCTGGCTGCTGCGCGTGCCGCGCCGCCTCTACACCCTCCGCGGGCTGCGCCTCGAGACCGCCCGCGGCGCCAAGCGGCTTTTGCTGACCACCACCGAGAGGGTCGCCGCCGCCTGCGCCCAGCGGGTCGTCTGCGTCAGCGCCAGCCTGCGGCAGCGCGCCATCGACCTGCGGCTGGTCGCGGCGGAGAGAGCCACCGTGCTCGCCGACGGCTCGTCGAAGGGGGTGGACCTCGAACGCTTCCGGCCCGCCAACGAGAATGACCTAGGCGAACCAGGTACCGGCGAGAAGGATCCGGCGCTCCGCCGCTGGCGCGACAAGCTCGGCCTGACCGACGACGAGCCGGTGATCGGCTTCGTCGGTCGCTTCGTGCGCGACAAGGGCATCGAAGACCTGCTCGCCGCCTTCGACGAGCAGGTCCTGCCGCGCCACCCCCGGGCCCGCCTGTTGCTGGTCGGGGACTTCGAAGATGGCGATCCGGTGAGCCCCGCGACGCGCCAGCGCATCGAATCGGGAGCCGCCCTGCTGCGCCCCGGCTTCGTCGACGACAGCGCCCCTCTCTACCGCCTGATGACGCTACTGGCTTTCCCGTCCTACCGCGAGGGCTTTCCCAACGCGCCCCTCGAAGCCGCCGCCTCGGGCCTGCCGGTGGTCGGCTTCCGCGCCACCGGCGTGGTCGACGCCGTGGCCGAGGGCGAAACCGGCTTGCTGGTCGACATCGGCGACCGCCACGGCCTCGGCGAAGGCCTGGCGGCGCTGCTCGATGACCCCGCTCGCGCCCGCCGCCTCGGCCAGGCCGGGCGCCGCCGGGCCGAGGAGCGCTTCTCACAAGAACGCCTCTGGCGGGCCTGGGCCGAGGAGCTCGCGAGCGATGGCTGAGACCTTCTACCGCCGCCACGGCAAGCGCCTGCTCGATCTCGCCTTGACCATCCCGGCGAGCCTGGCGGCGCTGCCGGTCCTCGCATTGCTCGCCCTGCTGGTGCGCTGGCGGTTGGGATCGCCGGTGCTGTTTCGGCAAGCCCGCCCGGGCCTGGATGGTGCCATCTTCGAGCTCTACAAGTTCCGCACCATGACCGATGCCCGCGACGACGACGGCGTTCTGCTGCCCGATGGCGAGCGCTTGACCCGCTTCGGCCGCTTCCTCCGTCGCAGCAGCCTCGACGAGCTGCCGGAGCTCTGGAACGTGCTGCGCGGCGAGATGAGCCTGGTCGGGCCGCGCCCCCTGTTGGCGCGCTATCTCGAGCGGTACACTGCCGAGCAGGCCCGCCGTCACCAGGTGCGCCCCGGACTCACCGGCTGGTCGCAGATCAACGGCCGCAACGCCTTGAGCTGGAGCGACAAGTTTCGCCTCGACGTCTGGTACGTCGATCACCTCGGCCTGGGCCTCGATCTGAAGATTCTGTGGCTGACCGTGTTTCGGGTGCTCCGCCGTCAGGGTGTTTCGGCCCCCGGAGAGGCCACCATGCGGGAGTTCATGGGGGAAGAGGAATGAGCACCGTCCGCGACATCGTGGTAGTCGGCGCCGGCGGCTTCGCGCGCGAAGTTCGCTGGCTGATCGAGGAGATCAACCGGGTCGAAGAGCGCTTCCGCTTCCGCGGCTACCTGGTCTCGGACCTCGGACGCCTCGGCGAGCACGACAGTCGCGACGAAGTCCTCGGCGACTTCTCCTGGCTCGGCGACAACCGCGTCGATGCCGCCGCCATCGGCATCGGCACACCCAAGCCCCGCCTGGCGATCAGCGCCGAGCTGACGGCAGCCTTCCCCAATCTCGAGTGGCCGATCCTGGAGCACCCGACGGTGATCTACGACCGCGCCACCAGCCGCGTCGGCGAGGGATCGATCCTCTGCGCCGGAGTCCTCGGCACGGTGCATCTCGAGATCGGCGCCTTCTGCAATGTCAATCTCGCCTGCACCCTGGGCCACGAGGCCCGTCTGGGCCGCGGCTGCTGCCTCAACCCGACGGTCAACATCTCCGGCGGAGTCGACCTCGGCGAGGGCACGCTGGTGGGCACTGGCGCGCAGATCCTGCAGTACCTCCGGGTCGGCGAGGGCGCCACCGTCGGCGCCGGTGCGGTGGTCACCAAGGACATCCCGGCCGGCGCCACCGCCGTCGGCGTACCGGCCAAGGCCCTGGCACGATAGATGGCACGCATCTTCCTCTCCCCGCCCCACCTCAGCGGCCGCGAGCGCGAGCTGGTGGCGGAGGCCTTCGACAGCAACTGGGTGGCGCCCATCGGACCCCATGTCGACGCCTTCGAGCGCGAGGTCGCCGCCTGGGCCGAGGTGCCCCACGCCGCCGCCCTGTCCTCCGGCACCGCCGCCCTCCACCTGGCGATGGAGCTGCTCGGTGTCGGTCCCGGCGACGAGGTCCTCTGCCCCTCGCTGACCTTCGCGGCGAGCGTCAACCCGGTGCTCTACAACCGGGCCCAGCCGGTTTTTCTCGACTGCGATCCCACCACCTGGACCCTCGACCCGGACCTGCTCGAGGCCGAGCTCGAGGAGCGGAACCGCCAGAATCGCCTCCCCAAGGCGGTGATCGCCGTCGACCTCTACGGCCAGTGCGCCGACTACGATCGCCTGCTCGCCGCCTGCGATCGCTGGCAGCTACCGCTGGTGGAGGACGCTGCCGAGGCCCTCGGCTCCACCTACCGCGGGCGACCGGCCGGCGGCTTCGGCCGCCTCGGCGTGTTCTCCTTCAACGGCAACAAGATCATCACCACCAGCGGCGGCGGCATGCTGGTGTCGAACGACCGCACTCTGGTCGAGCGGGCGCGCTTCCTCGCCACCCAGGCGCGCGATCCGGCACCGCACTACGAGCACTCGACCCTGGGCTACAACTACCGCCTTTCGAACCTGCTGGCGGCCGTCGGGCGCGGCCAGCTCGAGCTGCTGCCCCAGCGCGTCGCGGCGCGGCGCCGCAACTTCGAGCGCTACCGCGAGCTGCTCGGCGGGCTGCCCGGTCTCGAGATGATGGCCGAGGCGCCCTACGGCCGATCGAATCGCTGGCTCACCTGCCTGACCATCGATCCGCAGGCCTTCGGGGCCGATCGCGAGGCGGTGCGCCGCGCTCTGGAAGCGGATGACATCGAAGCGCGACCGGTGTGGAAGCCGATGCACCTGCAGCCCCTCTTCCGCGACTGCCCGATGATCGGCGGCGCCGTCTCGGCCGACCTCTTCGCCCGCGGCCTGTGCCTACCGAGCGGCTCTTCCCTCAGCGATCAGGACCTCGAGCGGGTCGCCGGCCTGGTCGCCGGCTGCGCCCGCCCCGGCTGAGCCATGCGCTTCGCTCCGCCGGCGAATCTGGTCGATGCAGAGGTCCGCTGGCTGCTGGTGCGCGCCTTCGGTCCGCGCGATCAAACGCTTCCAGAGATCGCTGCCGAGCGCGCCTGCGACCTCGCCGAAGGCCTCGGTCTGGGATCGCCGATCAGCGCCCGCCACGACGGCGAGCGCTTGCAGCAGGAGATCGGCGCCGAGGGCGCCGCCCGCCTCGGCCAGGCGCGTCATCGCGCCGTCGCCGCCGCCCTGATGTTCGAGGATCTCGCCCAGCGCCTGCTCGCCACTGCCCAGCGGCTCGAGATACCGGTGCTGTTCCTCAAGGGCTTCGCCCTCAACTTCGCCCTCGACGGCGCCGCCGGCTGGCGGCCCTTTGGCGATCTCGATGTGCTGGCGCCGCAATCCCGCTCCCAGGAGCTCTTCGCGGCCCTGCTGGAAGAGGGCTTCCGCTCTTCCGAAGTGCTCTCGAACGACCAACACCTGCCGCCGCTCCTCGGCCCGACGGCGGGCTCCGTCGACCTCCACTACCGGCTGCGCGGCATCACCCTGGGCCAGGGACGGTGGGCCACCGCCGAAGAGCTCGCCGCGGCGGGCCTGGTTCGCGCCTTCGACGGCGGTCGCGAGACCTTGGCACCGGAGCTCCTCGCTGCCCACGTCCTGAGCCACGGCCTCGAGCAGCACGGCGACCGGCCCGACAGCTACCCGATGCTGCGCCTGGTCGGCGATCTCCTCGCCCTGACCGGACCCACCGGCGACCCTCGCACCACCGTACGACAAGCCCTCGAGTGGACGACGGACTCGCTGCGACGGGATGAAGCGGAGGCCCTGGGCGAGCTCTGCGGCCACCTGCAGCGGGGCGAGCTACCTTTCCCGGACCGCGACGCCGACGTCCTGCTGCGCCACTTCATAGCCGGCGCGCTGGTGCCCGGCTACGGCGACGGGCGACGCCTCGATCATGCCCGCGGACGGCTGCGTGAAGCCCGCCGCCAGGGGCGCCTCGGAAGGCATCTCTGGCGCAAGCTGTGGCTCAACCGTCGCGAGCTCGAGCTGCGCTACGGCAAAGCCCGCTCGCCCTGGTCCCATTGGGGGTGGCGCCTGCGGCGTCCCTTCGACATACTCTGGTCCCTGGTTCGGCCTGGCGCCGACCGTCCGTAGTCGACAACTCGCAGAGCCCGGCGGCCGACCCACCGTCGGCCTCGGCTGCAACCGCCGCCCCGGTCGCGGCAAGGAAGACCCCCATGGCCATTCCCGATTTCTCGTCCCACCCGGTGGTGGTCACCGGCGGCGCCGGCTTCATCGGCTCTCACCTGGTCGACGCCCTGGTCGATGGCGGCGCCCAGGTACGGGTGCTCGACGATCTGTCGAGCGGCAAGCGCGCCAACCTCGAGCATCACGGCGCCGGCGTCGAGCTGATCACCGGCGATATTCGCGACCTCGACACCTGCCGCCGGGCGCTCCGGGGGGCCCGCTATGTCTTTCACCAGGCTGCCCGCGGCTCGGTGCCACGCTCCCTGGCGGAGCCCAATCTCACCCTCGACATCAACGTCGGCGGTACCGCCACGGTGTTCACCGCGGCGCGCGACGAAGGCGTCGAGCGCATCGTCTACGCCTCGTCGTCGAGCGTCTACGGGGACAGCGCCGCACTGCCGAAGCGCGAAGGCGAGGAGGGCGCCCCGCTCAGCCCCTACGCCGCCTCGAAGAAGATGAACGAGGATCTGGCCCTGGTCTTCGGCCGCTGCTTCGACCTCACCATCGTCGGCCTGCGCTACTTCAACGTCTACGGACCTCGGCAGGACCCGAAGGGAGCCTATGCGGCGGTCATTCCGCGCTTTTTCAGCGCCTGTCTGGCGGGCGAAGCGCCGGTGATCTACGGCGATGGCGAACAGAGCCGCGACTTCACCTTCGTCGCCGATGCGGTGCGCGCCAACCTGCTCGCCGCCGGTGCTCCGAAGGCCGCCGGGGGACGCGCCTTCAACGTCGCCGCCGGCCGCCGCACCACCGTCAACGAGCTCGCCCAGAGGGTGCGCTCCGCCGCCGGACGCGGCCTCGAGGCGCAGCACGAGCCGCCTCGACCGGGGGACGTCGCCCACTCCCTGGCCAGCCTCGAGGCCGCCGGGGAGGTTCTCGGCTACCGGGCCGGCCTCGACCTCGAGCAAGGCCTCGAACGCAGCCGCGAGCACTACGCCGCCCTCACCGCCGCCGGCTGACGCCACCTTCCACCGCCTTCGAGACCGCCGCTTCGCGGCGCGAGAGAGATCTTTGCACTTCTCTCTAAAGAGACGATTCTTCTGTACAATGAGGTCGAGGGAGTCTTCTGTAGGTTTGGAGGTGACAAGGTGATGCAGGGATCTGAGGAGTCCCAGCCGGCAACCGAGAACAGCCGCCGGACTCTCGCCTCGTTCTTTCTGAAGCGTCGCACCCAGTTCGTTCTCGACTTGGCCGCCCTGGTGCTGGCCTTCGCGCTGGCTTACCTGCTGCGCTTCGAGTTCCGCCTCGCGGGCCAGGAAAGTCGCGCCCTCAGCCAGCTTCCCCTCGCCGTCCTCCTCCAGCTCACGGCCTGCCTGCTCGCCGGCATCCACACCTTCGTCTGGCGCTATGTCGGCCTGCGCGAGGTCGAAGCCTTCGCCCGCGCCGCGGTGTTCTCCGCGGTCCCGATGGTGGCGCTGCGCTACGGCCTGCCGGACGCCCTCGAGGTTTGGAAGATTCCTCTCTCGATCATCGTGATGGACACCATTTTCGCCTTTGGCGGTCTGCTCACGCTGCGCGTGCTGCGACGCCTGGTGTACGAGCGCTTCGAGCGCGGTCAGGCGTCCTCCAGCCAGCGCAAGGCGGTGCTCCTGATCGGCGCCGGCAAGGCCGGCGTGCTGGCCATGCGCGAGATCCAGAACCGCGGCGACATGGACATCGAGGCGGTCGGATTCGTCGACGACGATCCCTTGAAGCAGGGCATGGTGATTCAGGGAGCCAAGGTCCTCGGCACCACCCGCGAGCTCTCCCGCCTGGTGCGCGAAAACAGCATCGATCACGTCATTCTGACCATCGCCGAGGCCGATCCGCAGCGCTTGCAAAGGATCGTCGAGAGCTGCCGCCGGGAGGGCATCAAGGTGCGCACCATCCCGGGCCTCTATGAGGTGCTGCAGGGCAAGGTGTCGATCAGCCGCTTTCGGGACGTCGAGCTCGAAGATCTCCTCGGCCGCGACCCGGTGCGCCTCGACGAGGAGCAGCTGGGTCGCTTCCTGAGCGACGCGACGGTGATGGTCACCGGCGCCGGCGGCTCGATCGGCAGTGAGCTGGCGCGCCAGATCGCGCGTTTCCGGCCCCGCCGCCTCCTGCTCGTCGAGCGCGCCGAGCCGGCGCTGTTCCACATCGAGCAGGAGCTCCTCGCCCTCTGGCCGCAGCTCGAAGTGGTCCCGCTGGTGGCCGACGTCGGCGACGCCGAGCGCATCGCTCAGGTGCTCGACCAGTTGGCGCCGCGGGTGGTCTTCCACGCCGCCGCCCACAAGCACGTTCCGATGATGGAGAGCAACGAAGGCGAAGCGGTGAAGAACAATGTTCTCGCCACCCATCGGCTGGCTCAGGAGTGCGGCAAGCACGGCGTCGAGGCGATGGTGCTGATCTCTTCCGACAAGGCGGTGAGACCGAGCTCGATCATGGGCGCCACCAAGCGCGCCGCCGAGTTGGTGGTTCAGGACCACGACGCCCGCTACCCGGACACCCGCTTCCTGGCGGTGCGCTTCGGAAACGTCCTCGGCTCGGCCGGCTCGGTGATCGAGATCTTCAAGCGCCAGATCGCCGCTGGCGGTCCGCTGACCGTCACCGACCCTCAGATGGAACGCTTCTTCATGACCATTCCGGAGGCCTCCCAGCTGGTGCTGCAGGCGGCGGCCATGGGGCGCGGCGGCGAGATCTTCATCCTCGACATGGGGGAGCCGATCAAGATCGTCGATCTGGCGGAGAAGATGATTCGGCTCTCCGGCTTCGAGCCCGGCCGGGATATCGAGGTGGTGTTCTCCGGCCTGCGGCCCGGCGAGAAGCTCTACGAAGAGCTCGAGCTCGATGGCGAAGGCATCGCCAAGACCCGCCATCCGAAGATCTTCATCGGCCAGCTCAAGCCCTACCCGCGGGAGCAGATCGCGACCGCCCTCCAGGAGCTCGGCCGCCTCGCCGGCCGCGGCGACGGCGCCGCCATCCGCCGCCACCTGCGGGACCTCCTGCCGGAAGCTCGAATTCGCCTCACCGGCGATCACAGCGACCGCGTCGCGTCCTGAATCGGGCGTCTTATTTGAACTGGCATGACGGGTCGCCGAGCCGGTCAGTCTTCCAGCCACCTAAACCTCTGAAATCAAGCGTTTTGGCAGGCGAGTGACACCTCTTCCAGTGCGGCTGTTGCGAGTCTTCTTGGCAGGTGGGAGGCACCTGCTTAGCACTGACCTGAGACCGGACTCGGACGCAGGAGACGCTGCGCTTCTCGACTGCGCAGCCGAATGCTAGTGAGAAGTCCGGGCTAGCGTCGTCGCTGCCACTCGCGAGGATCGCGAGCTCCATGGAACACAGCGAAAACCTCCACGAGGTCATCGCGGAGCCGGTAGTAGATCTGGTACGGAAAGGGTCGGGGCAGGAGAGCACGCCGGAGATCTCGATAGGCCAGCGGAAAGCTCCGTGGCTGCTCCTCGATCCGGATCAGCGTTGCTTCAACTGCGTCGAGAAATCGAGAGCCGAGGCCAGGACGTTCGTCGTCGTACCAGTCTGCTGCCTCAGCAAGGTCCGCGAGAATCTCGTCGCGAAGGAGTCGCTTCATGCACGAGGGCGTTTTCCACGCAACGCGGCCACACGCTCTTTCACCTCGTCCCAGGTGAGCCAACCATCTGGAGACTGCTCAGCAGCCGCTAGGCGTTTGTCGAGTATCCGCTTCTGCCAGTCGTGAACCGGGAGGTTCTCGGCTTCGGCCTCAACGCTGTCCCAAAGCGTGGACGCGAGCTCGAGACGCTCTTCGACCGAGAGCTGCAATGCCTGGTCTTTGACGTTTGCGCTTGTCATACCACTTCAGTGTAGAGGAAAACAGGCGAGGTGCAAGCGAGAAACTGTCCCCAGCGATCAAACGGCTAGCACCTTCGAGGGTGATCCTTTGGCTTGGCCCCGCGGGAGCTCGAGCTCGCCTCCTCGGGAAGCGGTGGCCTCACATGGATCAGGAACTGGGGCTCGCTGGCACCGAAGCGCGCATAGTTACGCCGAGCTTGAGCCAGGCTTACCTTGTTCGCACCTCCCTCGTATTCGGGATTCCGGAACTGGACTGCGTCATCTTCCCAGAAACAGACGGGACAGAGCGCATAAGTACCGGGCGGCTCCTCGACGAGGGTCAGAAAGCCGCAGCAAGGGCAAGCGAAACGCGATTTGGGCACCCGCAACCCCCCAGTCGACGATGCGTTGGCTCTCCGCGAATTGGAAGAACTGTCTTATTCTCTCAAACGCACTGACGACAGGATGTCAGGAGTTTCGGCAGGGCACAAAAAAAGCCGGCTCCCGAGGGAGCCGGCTTTTCGTTTCGGTCGGCAGGACCGGTCCTACATCATGCCGCCCATGCCTCCCATGCCGCCCATGCCCGGGGCGCCACCGGCCGGAGCCGGCTCTTCCTTCTCCGGAATCTCGGAGACGAGGGCCTCGGTGGTGAGCATCAGGCCGGCGATGGACGCCGCGTTGATGAGGGCGTTCTTGGTCACCTTCGCCGGGTCGATGACGCCGGCCGAGACCAGGTCCTCGAACTCGCCGGTGGCGGCGTTGAAGCCGACATTGCCTTCCGTGCCGTGCAGCTCCTTGACCACCACGGAACCCTCTTCGCCAGCGTTGTTGGCGATCTGCCGGGACGGCTCTTCGAGCGCACGGCGCACGATGCCGACGCCGACGCCGAAGTCGTGGCTGTCGCCGTCGACCCCGTCGAGGGCCGCCAGGGAACGCACCAGGGTGACGCCGCCGCCGGGCACGATGCCCTCTTCGACGGCCGCCTTGGTGGCGTGCATGGCGTCTTCGACGCGCGCCTTCTTCTCCTTCATCTCGGTCTCGGTGGCAGCACCGACCTTGATCACGGCGACGCCGCCGACCAGCTTGGCGAGGCGCTCCTGGAGCTTCTCGCGGTCGTAGTCGGAGGTGGTCTCCTCGATCTGGGTCCGGATCTGCTTGACGCGACCGGCGATCGCCTCGCGGCGGGCGGCATCGTCGGAGTCGGTGACGATGGTGGTGTCATCCTTGTTGATGACCACCTTCTTGGCCTCGCCGAGGTCATCCCACTTGACGTTCTCGAGCTTGATGCCGAGATCCTCGGTGATCACCTTGCCACCGGTCAGGATGGCGATGTCCTCGAGCATGGCCTTGCGGCGGTCGCCGAAGCCCGGCGCCTTGACGGCGGCGATCTGCAGCGTGCCGCGCAGCTTGTTGACCACCAGCGTGGCGAGCGCCTCCTGCTCGAGCTCCTCGGCGATGAGAACGATGGGGAAGCCGCCGCGGATGGCCTCCTCGACGGTGATGGTGCCGTCCTTGCCGACCTTGTCCATCGCGTCGGCGATGATGTTGCCGATCTCGGTGTCCCAGTTTGCGGACACGGTGGCGACCTGGGCGATCTCCTTGGTGTTGTTGACCCGCTTGGAGATCTTGCCGAGTTCGGCCACGAGGGCCTCGGCGGCCTTCATGATACCGCGCTGCAGCGAGATCGGGTTGGCGCCGGCGGTGACGTTGCGCAGACCTTCTTTGTAGATGGACTCGGCGAGCACCGTGGCCGTCGTGGTGCCGTCACCGGCGATGTCGG